>JAZSMB010000010.1:0-2638 GCA_045535685.1 Candidatus Scatosoma sp. | reverse complement strand
AACCAATTACGCCACGCATACCCGCGGTGCCAAATTCTAATTCGCCGCCAAAACGGTATTCTATTTCTTGCTCGTTATTTGCAATCGAAAGTAATTCTTGTTTACCTTCCTCGCAAAGAGCGTCATTCGTAATCCAGCCTTGATAGTTTTTTTGATAATCCAACAACGTACGCCTCCTCAATAATACTTTATAAATAATCTATTTTCATCGCAGTTATACCTGCGCATTTTCCTCGTTTACCGTCGCTATTTCGTCGTTTCTCGTTTCATCAATATAATCGAAAAAGTTCTCGCTATCCCCCCTATCAGGGTTTTTTACGATTCGGTCAAAGGCAAGGAAATATTTTTTGCCTTTGAGTGTGAAATAATGCACGTATTGCGTACATATCAAGAAAAGATAGGACGCGGGAATGGTAATTAAAAGCGCGCTACCAATGGTAAATAAACCAGCCGCAACGTTAACCGTTAAAATGACGTAAACGCTTACTAAATAGTTAGAAAATACCTTCGCCCGTTGCTTATTTTCCGCTTTATCCGCGTAAGAAACAGCCGTACGCAAACGCGCGTTGTCGGACGTCATTGCAGGCATCCAACGCCCCGTTAACGTGAGTTTCATGCTTTGCAATACCACTACCTCTGAAACCGTTAAAAACAACGCGAAAAGCAATGGGATATACGCAAGAAATATAAACGCTAACCCCACGCAAACTACGTCGAATAAAAACGAAACGGGCACGTAGACGAGCGAAAACGCCGTCGCCTTTTTTAAGTTGCCCGCATAGCTGAGCGATAAGCGCGTAGTAGCGTATTTCTCCATTTTATCGTTGATTACGCTGCCCACGGCAAAATAGCAAAGCGAATCGGCGAAACGTTGCAAAAGCCAAACGATGCCACACCCCACCCAGGTGAGTATAATTTCCGTTGCACGACTAAGTAATAAATCGCCAACTTGTTTGAGCGCGCCGTTGTCGCCAAAAAGCGCTTCTCTTGCGCTTTCTAATTCAGCCGTATGCGCTGAAAACAATGCGGAAAAGAATTCTCCTAACGTTTGCTGTAAATAGAAAACGGGTTCGCTTTGTAAAATTTCATTTAGCGAGGGCAAAACCATCGCGCAACATAATGCGGTGGCAATAATTCCTATCACGATTTTATATAAAAGAATTTTATAAACGTTTTTAAAGTTTTCCATCAAAACGCGTAAGCTATTTCGAAAAAGCATCGTATCTTTGCTCCTTTATGATTAGCGTTGATAATATTTTTTCAAATCTTTGCGCTCAATACCGTCCAAATCGAAATAAACGATTTGCATACGCACGCAATAAACGATGATTAACAGCGTAAACAAAGCGGTCGAGATAATGGTAAACGCAATCCATTCGACGGCAAATAACGCGCATAAGAAAATCAACGTTTCCACTACGAACAAAAAGAACGTTTGGCTGATTAAAATTCTCCACTTTACAGGTTTGGAAAGTTGATTAGAATATTGCAACGCCTCCGCCGCGGGGAAACCGGTTATTTGCATACAAGGCAACCATAAATAAATCAAATTGATTCCGTACAGCAAGCCAAAGTGCATTAAAATCATAACCAACGATATCAGTACGTATGCCAACCATACGATAGAAATACGGGAAACGACAAATAACAGCGCCGCAGTAATTACTCCCCATACTTCGTACATGACAAGCACCAATAAAGTGTAACCGCCGGTAGGGATTAAGTTATCGTTTAATTTGGAGAAAATACCGTTAAACGTGCGTTTACCAAAGCGCATGTGCTTTTCCATAAGCGCCATCATCATGGAAATGCACGCTACCATCGCGATAATCCCAACCAAACCAAACCCAATCGAACGCAACGACGCGAAATTGAGTATGGATGCCGCGCGAAAGAGATTTACGTAATTCCACTCTTGCAGCGTACCGGCAAAAAAGTGTTCTAAGATAAACCCAAGCGCCTGTTGGTCGGTGGATAACGATAAAAACAAGGCGGGAATAACGGCAAACGGAACAATATAAAGAAAATTTTTCAATGCGTACTTGCAAGATTGTAAGGTATATCTCATAGTTTTATCCCTTTGTTTCGTTCAGTTTATAACAACGTTATATACTTTGCATAAAATTACATTCTTATATATTATAACATAAAAACTATGCGGTGTAAAGTCTTTTCAGAAAATTTCCCGCCCGCTTGACACAAAAAAACTCTCTTTTGCCGTTCATTTCGCAAAAGAGAGTTGTATTTTACATAATTTTTTGTAACGTTTCCATAACGTAAGCGCCAAATTGTTCGCAAGTTGCACCGCTATCGCGGCCCGTAATGACGTATTTCTTTTCTTCGAACGAACAAATATCCAACGCGCACTCTAACTTGTCTGCTCTATCCTGTAAACCGATATGCGAGAGCAACATTACGCAAGCGCGGAGCATGGAGCAAGGATCGGCGTATTGCCCTCTGCCCTCGCTTATCATGCGGGGCGCAGAGCCGTGGATTGCTTCGAACATAGCGTACTTTTTACCGATATTCGCGCAGCCCGCGGTGCCTACGCCGCCCTGAAATTCTGCCGCTTCGTCAGAAATGATATCACCGTAAAGGTTAGGGAGCAGAAGCACCTTGAAATCGCGGCGGCGCTTCT
>JAZSMB010000124.1:0-8141 GCA_045535685.1 Candidatus Scatosoma sp. | reverse complement strand
CTTACCAACTTTTACGCTGTTGGGTTTTGCACTTGCCGTTTCGAGACCAAGCGCTTTCTTGATCAATACGGGTGCGGGAGGGGTCTTCAAAATGAACGTAAACGAACGATCTTGGTAAATCGTTACGACTACGGGAATGATAAGACCGGGTTTGTCTGCCGTTCTTGCGTTAAATTCCTTGGTAAAACCGGGAAGGTTGATACCGAACGGACCAAGCGTAGAACCTACGGGAGGGGCCGGGGTAGCTTTACCTGCAGGAAGTTGCAATTTTACGACTGCTGTGATTTTCTTAGCCATAAATATTTTCTCCTATTGTGGTTTTGACAAAGCGCCTTGAATAGATTTGACGCTTCTCCCACTTATTGCCATTGTTAAAACCGCTTATGCGGTAAAATAGACGAATTATTCTTCGTCTTCTGCGCTTTCTTCAGGCAAAACGGCGTTCACTTTGCGGATTTGGGCGTATTCTACGTCCACTTCCGTACTTCTGCCGAACATCGTCGTAACGATGCGTGCCTTTTGCGCTTCGTGGTCGATTTGTTTGATCGAGCCGAAGAAACCCTTTAAAGGGCCGTCTTCCACTTCCACCGTGTCGCCAACCGTGAATTCTTCCGTGCGAGCGGGTTTTTCCAAACCCATTTTACGGATTTCTTCTTCTTTCATAGGGATCGGTCTGCCTTGCGGACCGCAGAAACCCGTTACGCCGCGCGTACTGGTTACGTAATACCAAATTTGGTTGGTGTAAATCATCTTGATAAACACGTAGCAAGGCAAAAGTTTTCTTTCGACGATCTTCTTCTTGCCGTTCTTTTCTTCGATGACTTCTTCCGTCGGGATTTTCAAATCGACGATATAATCGCCTAAGTTATTGTTTTCAATGAGTTTTTCCAAGCTGTCTTTTACCATCGCTTCATAGCCCGAATAGGTATGAAGAATGTACCACTTGGGTTGTTCGTTCATCGGCATACTTGTCCCTCCGAATTACGAGATCAAACCAAGCAGCCAGCCCAAAAAGGCGTCGATGCCCGTGACTACTGCCAAGAACGCGCAAACAATAACCAGCACGATACCCGTCGTTTTCAAAACGGTTGTAAATTTAGGCCACGTTACCCTTTTAAGTTCGGAGAACGTTTCCTTAAATTTTGCGCCTACGCGACGAAACCAGTTGGGTTTCTTGTTTTTTGTTTTAGTTGCGTTTGCCATTTTTTACCTCAATACGCGCCCCCATTAACACTCGTTTATGTGGCGCAGGTTTTTGCATTATTTAGATTCTTTGTGTTCGGTGTGCTTCTTGCAGAACGGGCAGTATTTGCTCATAACAAGGCGATCGGGATCGTTCTTCTTGTTCTTAATACTGTCATAGTTTCTATGCTTGCATTCGGTACATTCAAACGTAATTTTGGCTCTTGCCGTTTTGGTTGCCATAATCAAAACTCCATACAAAAAAATTACACCCCTTAGGTGCGTGTAATAAGTTTACCACACTTTAAGGGGGTTGTCAATCTTTTTTGAAAGTATTTTTGCAATTTTTTTTATTTTTCTAAAAATATTTTTTATAAGAAAAATTTCAACTATACTTCTATAGTACGCGTATAATACGCGCGCCTGTGTGCGCGCGTTCGTTGCGCGTTATTTACATAAATTATACTCTTTTGCGAGTTTTTCAAACAGCGGCAACGCGCGCTCGATTTGCTCGGTGGGTACGCAATACGCAATTCTTACCCAGCCTGCATAGCCAAAATCCGCGCCGTTGACGAGCAAGAGTTCGTATTTTTTCGCCCTTTCGCAAAACGCTTTCGCGTCCTCTTCCGCAGCTTTCATAAACAGATAAAACGCGCCGTCGGGATAGATGCAGGTAAAGCCGTTTTTCGTCAGTCCGTTATACAACAAATCGCGGTTTTTCTTGTACACGCTCAAATCTGCCGTCATTCCGTCGCAAGCCGCCGCCACCCGTTGGAACAGCGCGGGCGCACACACGAACCCCAGCGATCTGCCCGCTCCGCACACCGCCGCGTATAAACGTTTATTTTCATTTGCTTTGGGATTGACTGCGATATACCCTACTCGCTCCCCAGGCAAAGAAAGCGATTTGGAGTACGAATAGCACACGAGCGTATCGTCGTAAAAACGCATAGGCGAAGGAACGATTGTCGAAGTATCGTAGATGAGTTCGCGGTACGGCTCGTCAGAAATTAAATAAATGGGCGCGCCGTATTCTTGCGATTTTTCGCGTAAAATATTTGACAGCGTTTGCAACGTTTTTTCGCCGTAAACTACCCCCGACGGGTTGTTGGGCGAGTTGATGATTACGCCCTTTGTACGCGCGTTGATTGCGTTTTTAAATGCGGTAAAATCGGGCAGCATCGTTTTGCCGTCCGACGGCACGATTACGATTTTCGCGCCTGCGTTTTCGATAAATACCTTATACTCGGGGAAAAACGGCGCAAACACGATAAACTCGTCGTTATCGCAAGCGAGCGCTTTAATCGAAATGGTCAAGGACGCCGCCGCACCGCACGTCATATACAAATCGTCGCCCGAAAGCTGTACGCCAAAGCGGCGGGTATAGTTTTGGGCGATGGTATCGCGTACCTGCTTATCCCCTTGCGCGGAAGTATAGCCGTGCAAGGCAACGGGCGAAGTATTTTGCGTTAAATCGCAAATGGTTTGATTGACCAGCTCGGGCGCGGGCACGGACGGGTTGCCGATGGAAAAATCGAACACGTTTTCTTTGCCGATTTGCTCTGCGCGGAGTTTTGCGTACTCGAAAATTTCACGAATGGTGGAGCGTTTCGAGCCGAGCGAATACATTTTTTCGTTTAACATAGGTTTTTATTCCTTTTTATGCGCTTGATTGTTTTATTTTAGCATATTCGACCGTGTTTGTCAATCTAACGCGACGAAAAAGGCTTATTTATCTTGTCTGAATTGCCAAGCCTTACAAGATTTTTCGCTTGCGCTTGCGATACGCTTAAAACGACAAAGCAAAAAAAGTCAAACACAATAGAAAAACGGACAAACGCTATCAAAAAGCGGTTGTCCGTCGTTTGTTATCCGTTGGATTGAAAAAGCCTTTTATCTACGGTATTTTTCGTTGCAATGCGGGCAATCTCTTAAATATTTACCGTGCATACATACCGTATATTTTTTGCGTTCTTCTTCCTCTTCTTTCGCCCAAATATACAATAATCTGCTACGTTGCGTCTTTTCCAACTTTCTTTCCATCATCGGGATTAAAAGTATGCTTAAAACCACCAAAAGAATGCACATATATCCTGCGGGCGATTGTAAAAACGCAACGAAACTGCCTACGTGCGGAATACGCTCCCCTTGATAAATCGCTTTCATTTGCGAATATTTGACAAGCTCCCTATCCGCACTCGCTACGTTATCCCCTTGCAAACGGAAATACCGTTCGGCATGTTTGTCGTTGGGTTCTTCTATCCCTACGATACGGTGGATAACCAACGCGTCCTCTACCTCGTAAACAACGATATCGTAGAGTTTTAATTCTTCTTCTGCAGGTAATTGGCGGGTTAAAATAAGGTCAAAACGCTGAAATTGGTCGTCTAAGTTATTTTCTGTCAAGTACTTATTATTTTTATTCTTTTTGGACATGGAATCGCTTAAGACTACGCGGTAAGTAGGGATCTTGCCCGTCACGTTATCCGCCGTAAATTGCGTATATACCGCAAAACCGAACGCGCAAAACATAACCAGACACATAAGTACGGTAAAAATGCGTTCGATACCTTCGCTCAGCCTACCCTTATTTTGACGGCGACGGGATTTTTCGTATTCGTCTAAAATTTTATTATCCTCTACGCCCCCGCGTATCAATTTTAACGACAAACGGAGTATATAAACGATGAGCGTTGTAAACAATAGCGTTAAAACAACGTAAACGATCATACATAAGATAAATATGTATTTTTCGTACGGCGTCATATCGAACATTTCGTTTATTCCTCCTTTTTATATTTCGAAGTCGGCTTGCTTAAAGTTTGCCTTTATTTGTTTTTTCTATTAATGATTGCGTTTTGCGATTTGGTTGGTCGTCGTATAATCGAATTGATTGGGACTACCGCCGGCAACTCCGCCCTCAATCGGGGGTACCCAACGGCTTTTTTTCTGTTCGTGGGCGTTATTATACCAACATTCGTTTTCTGCTTTCTTTTTCTTTTTTAATTTATGGAAAAGTTTTTTGAAAACGTTCATAAAACCCCTTTTTAAGCGAACACAGTTTCTTTGATTATATTATACGCCCAAAAAAACCGTTTGTCAAGGGAAAAAGTAAAAACGGCTCGGAATTTTTCCAAGCCGTTTTTTCGCGTTTACGCGTCTTCCACCGTGATTTTGAATTTTTGCCCACTCGGCAAGCGCATAATTAACGTACGCGCGTCCGTTTCGTAGGTGGCGATAAAATTCTCCCTAATTACTTCGGCAATTTTTTCAAACGCTTCGTTTGCCGTTGGTTTGTGTTCCTGTTTTTCCGTTAATAATTCTTTTGTGTTGTTCATATTGATTTTTCTCCTGTTTTTTATTCAATCATTCGCGCGCTCGAATTTTTGTACTTATATTATATCATCTCCAGTACGGAAAATCAAGATTTTTGTCCGCACTTTAGATGATAATTAATGTAGATAAAACACTACTTTTGTCATATTTTGTCGAAAGTAATGAAAAGGAGTAAAACATTGAATTTATCCCTCTTTGCGGAACGCTTATCCGAGTTAATATTTGACACCAAGAAAACGGCGCGCGACGTTGCCAAAGATGCGACTATTGGTAAAACGACTATTTATGAATATCTTTCGGGTACAAAAATGCCAACGCTTTGCAATTTGATTAAACTTGCCGATTATTTTGGTTGTTCTACCGATTATTTGTTAGGGTTAGAAGAAGAACAAAAGAAACTGACTTTTCAAGTCTGCAAGCCCTTCCCCGAGCGTTTTCATGAAGTTTTGCATTATTTTGCAATCAGCAGATATCGTTTAGAGCAAATAACTGGGATTGCGGAATCCGCTTTATATTATTGGGCGAAAGGACAAAAAACACCCACCGTTGAGAACATTATGCTTGTATGCGAAAAGTTGGATTGCAGAGTAGATTTCTTTATCGGGCGCTCGGACGTAAATTAAGTAAAATTATTATGGTTGATTTGTCGAATTTTGTCGAAACCCTTTCCGCATTGATGGCGGAACGCAACTTAAATGCACCTGCACTCGCCAACGAGCTTAAAACCGACCGTTCGAATATTACGCGTTATTTAAGCGGAAAGCGATTGCCCAAGTTTGCAGGTTTTGTTGCACTTTTAGAATATTTCAACGTTTCCGCAGACGTATTATTAGGACTTAAAGAATACGTCAATGAAACCGACTTCTTGCCCCTACCGTCTTTTGGCGAACGCTTACGCGAAGTGATGGCGGAAACAAAAACCACGCAATATAAGATAGAACAGGACGAGAAAATTAGCGGAAACAGCATGTATCAATGGTTAAACAACAGAAGTTTGCCTACCGTGCATAATATTGTAAAACTTGCGAAATATATGGATGTTTCCGTTGATTATTTACTCGGAAGAGTACGGTAAAAAAGTAAAAAACGGCTTGGAGTTTTTCCAAGCCGTTTTTTTATTCACTCGCGATTAGTTGCGAGGGTTTTTAATATTCGCTTGGGATACTGCTGATATACCGCAAGGGGCGATAAGTTATCATCTCAAACTAAAATCGTTTATTTTTACATCCAATAATAACATAAATTGAGAAAAAACTCTCTCAATCCGTCAATCCCAATAACCAATCTCTTGCATTGACACATCTAATTCCATTATATTGCACTTCGGGATTATCATCAAGTGTTAAAAGATACTTGGGATAATGGTCTCTGATCGTCTCTAATGCTCGTAATTCCCTTTCCAAAGTTTTTTCATCACGTGCCGTCAAAGCCACCTGAAAGTACGTTGTTCCTTTACTGTTTTGTGCAACGAAATCAACTTCGTATTCATCAACTTTTCCAACATACACTTCATAGCCGCGCCTTAACAATTCTAAATATACGACATTCTCTAAAATACGCCCCATATCCGCTTGCTGTGAGCCAATCAACATAAAACGAAGTCCAATATCCACAACGTAATATTTTTCAAGCGTTTTTAGATGCTGTTTCCCTTTAATATTATAACGTTTCGCTTGGTAAACTATATAGCTTTCCGTTAAAGCCGACAAATACTTTTCCACCGTTTTCGTGTCGATTTTCCTTCCGTCCGAAGTCATCGTATCCGCTATCTTTTTTGATGATAACGGATTCCCGATATTATCAAAAACAAAACGGAGAAGACTTTTTAACATCATCGTATCGGAAATTTTCTTGCGGTTTACAATATCTTTTACTACGATCGTATTATAAATTCCTTCTAAGTAATCTCGGATTTCGTTCGGTTGCTCTTTCAACTCTAACGCATACGGGAATGAACTTCTTTGAAGATATTCCGTGAATTTGACCCCGCGATCCGCCATGCTTCCCGTGCTTTCCATATATTCCTTAAACGAAAGTGGTAACATTTCTATCTGCACGTATCTGCCGGAAATAAGCGTTGCAATTTCACTTGACAGCATATACGCGTTAGAACCAGTAATGTACATATCCACGTTCTTTTGAATATAAAGACTGTCTACGACCTTCGGGAAGTCTATAATATGATGAACCTCATCCAAAAAAATGTAGTTCATTTTTCCCTTAACCATGCGTTCTTTCAGGTACACATAGAGCTTTTTGTAATCCGTTAATTCCTCATAATCAAGATTCTCAAAATTTATAGATATGATTTGCTCGTCCAATACCCCTTGTTCTTTCAACCATTCTTGATATATTTCAAGCAAAGTTGATTTCCCGCAACGGCGAATACCCGTTACAATCTTAATCAATTGTTTATCTTTGAGTGCAATTAGCTTATCTAAATACTCTTTTCTTTGAATTATCATAACTATTCCCCTTTTTTATTGTGTTAATTTTAACATATTAAAAAAAGAAAGTCAAGTAATTTTTGGAACGCAATCCAAAAACTTTTTATTTTTACTGTTTTTATGGATTTTACGTTAAAACGGACAGCTTGCTTTCGCAAACTGTCCGTTTTTTTGTGTTTTTATGCCATT
The DNA here is from genome assembly GCA_045535685.1 of Candidatus Scatosoma sp. Classification (GTDB taxonomy): domain Bacteria; phylum Bacillota; class Clostridia; order Christensenellales; family Borkfalkiaceae; genus Scatosoma. Next base: position 987 of record JAZSMB010000124.1, on the reverse strand, counting down.
TTTGGCTTATTTCTTCGCCCTGGGCTGTCTTATATTCGCTTGTGCTGCGCTAAGGCGTGCGATGGGCACACGGTAAGGCGAGCAGGAAACGTACGTTAAGCCGATTTCGTGGCAGAATTCGATAGACGAAGGATCGCCGCCGTGTGCGCCGCAAATACCGCAATGCATTTCGGGACGAACTTTTTTACCGCCTGCAACAGCCATTTCCATAAGCTTACCAACGCCCGTCGTATCCAAACGTGCGAACGGATCCGATTCGTAAATCTTATTTGCATAGTACGAAGGCAAGAACTTACCTGCGTCGTCACGCGAGAAGCCAAACGTCATTTGCGTTAAGTCGTTGGTACCGAAACAGAAGAATTCTGCTTCTTTTGCGATATCTTCCGCCGTCAAGCAAGCTCTGGGGATTTCGATCATCGTACCTACTTCGTAGTTGAGTTCTACGCCGCTTTCCGCGATTACTTGTTCCGCCGTTCTTACAACGATATCTTTAACGAATTTCAATTCTTTCGTTTCGCCCGTCAAAGGAATCATAATTTCGGGAATAAGCTTCCAGTCGGGATGCTTCTTCACTACGTTAATAGCCGCTTTGATAACCGCTTTCGTTTGCATAACCGCAATTTCGGGATACGTAACCGTCAAACGGCAGCCACGGTGACCCATCATGGGGTTGAATTCGTGCAAGCTTGCGATGATGTCTTTGATTTGTGCAACCGTCTTGTTTTGTGCTTTTGCAAGCGCCGCGATATCTTCTTCGTTCGTAGGCACGAATTCGTGAAGAGGGGGATCGAGGAAACGAATGGTTACAGGATAGCCGCCAAGTGCTTCGAACAAGCCTTCGAAGTCTGCTTGTTGCATGGGTTCGATTTTTGCAAGCGCCGCTTCTCTTTCTTCTACGGTGTCCGCGCAAATCATTTCACGGAACGCGCCGATTCTGGAAGGATCGAAGAACATGTGTACCGTACGGCAAAGGCCGATACCTTGTGC
>JAZSMB010000034.1:0-5102 GCA_045535685.1 Candidatus Scatosoma sp. | reverse complement strand
CAACCCGTGTTTATGGGTATGGAATACGGCCAGCAAAGCCGTGGTGGATACTCGCAAGAAACGGCGGCGGCGATTGATAACGAAGTGAGAAGGCTTATTTCTTCCGCGCACGAACGTGCAACGAAACTCTTGAAAGAGAACCGCAAGGTTTTGGATAATATGTCGCGTGTTTTGGTGGAAAAGGAAACCATTTACACCGAAGAAGTGGCGATGCTCATGAAAGGCGCAGACTGGAAAGAAGTAATTGCGTTTATGGACGAACGCGAAAACGTGCATAACGAAAATCCGTTTGCGTTTGCAACCAAACCCGATAAAGCGCACGTGGTAGAAGAGTTGGAAACTGCGCCCGTAGCGGACGAAAAAGCGGAAAACGCACAAGAAAACAGCGACGCGCAAGATAACGAACCGCAAGAATAAAAGTAAAATAGACGGGGGCGACGGAATGGTTGCCCCCTATCCATAAATAGCGCTTTACGACGGATGATAGCTGGTCTTGAGCGGCGAAAGGGGATTTTATGAGAAAAGCCAAAAAACGCAAATCGTTCAACGTCGATTACGTGCAAAAGAGTGTGCCAACCTCACTCATTGACGCGCAAGTGGCGTTCGACAGTTTTGAGAAAAAGGAATTAAAAACGCGCGCGGCGTATTTTATGCTGAACGGGTTTCCGACTTTTGCCGTCAACGAAAAGGAAAACGGACGGTTTTTATTGCTTGCCGCCGATCGCGACTTTCACGCGGCGAAATTGGCGGGAATGCGCGAAAGCGAGGTACGCGTGTACGCGTTCAACGACGAACACGCCGAGTGTTTTTCTATCGTGGAGCGCATCAAAACGGAAAAAATGAGCGCGATGGAAGAGGGGTATTTGATGAAACGGCTCATCTCAGAATTTTCCTTTACCCAAGACGATATCGCGGCGCTCATCGGGCGTTCTCGTCCTGCCGTTGCCAACACGTTGCGGCTTTTAACGCTCGAACCGCAAGTGGTGGGCTTGATTGAGAGCGGCAAACTTTCCGCAGGTCACGCGCGCACACTCGTGCGTGTGCCGCAAAATCAGCAATACGCGTTTGCGTGCGAGGCGATTAAAAGAGAATATTCCGTGCGCGAGATGGAACGCGCGGTAAAGGCGTTTTTAACGCCGCCCGAGGTGATGCAAGCGGAAAAGCAAGCGAAAGCGGCGGCAAAAAGCCAAGAATTAAAGGCGTTCGTCGAGCGTATGCGCAGCGTTTACCGCACCAAAGTTTCGCTGATCGGGAATGATAAAAAGGGCAGAATTTATATCGATTATTACTCGCCCGAGGATTTGTACCGATTTGAAGAGTTTTTGGATATCATCGAAAATACGCTCTCGTAAAAACGCAAAAAAAGCAATAATAAAACGAAAAATCTCCCAAACTATGCGTGGGAGATTTTTATTATGCAAAACGCGAAAAAACAGGGGTTTATAAAGAGCGCGGCAACGATTGCGCTGGGCGGGTTCGTTGCAAAAGTAATCGGGGCGCTGTATCGCATTCCGCTGACCAACTGGATCGGGGGTAAGGGGATAGGGCTGTATCAACTGGTTTATCCCATATATTGCCTGCTTTTAACGGTGTCCGCAACGGGAATACCGTCCGCGATTGCCAAGCTTACCGCCGAGCGAATCGGACGCGGCGAGAGTGAAAAACCGCTGTTTAAAACGGCGATGAAGCTGTTTGTTTGTATCGGGGTTTTGGGCACGCTTTTGATGGTTTTGCTTGCGCCGATTTTGGCAAAAGCGCAAGGGAGCGAAGGGGTGCTGTTTGGGTATTACACGCTTGCGCCGTCCGTGCTTTTGGTATCAATCATTTCGGTGTTTCGCGGATATTTTCAGGGTAAAAATAAGATGACGCCCACCGCCGTTTCCGAGATTGTCGAACAAGTTGTAAAAGTGGCGATCGGTTTGTTGTTTGCGTGGATTTTTAGAAGCGAAGTGGAAAAAGCGGTGGTGTTTTTACTTTTAGCCGTGACGATATCCGAAGTAGTTGCGCTTGTGTTTATGTGGATAAGATATCGCAAAGAAAGCAAGCGTGTTTTATCGCCTAAAATGCAAAACGAGGGGGGCAGGGTTGCGATGAAAAGTATTTTACGCATGAGTTTGCCCGTCACGATCGGTTCGATTTTAATCCCCGTTTCCTCGTTGATCGACAGCGTTTTTGCCGTGCGGCTTTTAAATAGATACGCAGAAAACGCCGTTACGTTATACGGCTTATTTTCGGGCGGCGCGGTGACGATTATCAACCTGCCCGTGTCCATTTGCTATGGGATTGCCGCGGCGAGTATTCCCGTCGTAGCCAAAGCGAACGCAGAGGCCCAGCAGGGCAAAATAAGCAAAAAACAAGTAAAAAAACGCTGGCTGATTTCGCTGGGCGTGACCGTGCTCGTCAGCTTACCTGCTGCGGTGGGATTGTACTTTTTCGCGGGCCCTGCCGTTAAAATTATTTTTCGCAGCTTAAGCGCGGGGGAGAGTGAAATGATGATAAAACTCGTGCAAATTTTTTCTTTATCGGCGTTTACGCTTTCTTGTGCGCAAACGCTGTCGGCGTGCTTGACGGCGCAGGGAAAACCGCAGCACTCGGCGATGGGTATGGCGATAGGTATGGCGGTTAAAACGGTGGCGTACGTGTTTTTACTGCAAAATCCGCAATTTTCTATTTTTGGGTTGGCGTATGCGACAAATCTCGGATATTTGGTTGCATTTTTATTCGATTTGGTGTATAATTTTCTCGTATCGAAAGAAAAAGTTAAAAATCTATGATTTTTACAGTATAACAACGGAGAGGAATAATGATTACGATTATCGGGCTGGGAAACGAAAGAGGAGATTTGACCAAACGCGGCGAAGAGGCGATTTTACGCGCCGTGAAAACGGGCGGAAAAGTACTCGTACGCACCGCACTCACGCGTTCGTATCAAACGGTACTCGATTTGGGGATTGCGCACGAATGTTTGGATGGCGTGTATGAAAGCAGCCGTAATTTTGCAACGCTTGCTAAAAATTTAGCCAAAGCGGTGGCAAATGCAGGCGACAACGTCGTGTATCTCGTGGACGGCAGCGCAAGCGAGGACGCGTCGGCAAAACGCCTTATCGCGCGGTTCAAAAGCAAAGCGCAAGTGATTGACGGCGTTTCCAAAGTAACGGAACTTGCCCGCGTGGCAAAGTTTAAAAACTGCTCGTACACCGCCGTATCGGCATACGAACTTTTTGAAAAAGCGGAAAAAGGTGCGCTGGGTTTGCCGTTGATTGTTTACGATATCGACGATAGAGCGTTTGCAAGCGACGTAAAGCTGCTGCTCGGCGATTTATTCGGCGAAGAAACAAAAGCGCAATATATTTGTCAAGGCAAAGCTAAGAAAATTTCGCTTTTTGAACTCGACCGCGCGAAAAATTACGATTATACCTCCGCCGTTGCCATCGAAGAACAAGACTTGCTTTGTAAAAAACGTTTCACGTTAAACGATTTACATCAAATTATTTACCGACTGCGTGCGCCGAACGGCTGTCCTTGGGATAGGGTACAAACGCACGAAAGCATTAAAATGGCGGCTGTCGAAGAAGTGTACGAGCTCGTGGACGCTATCGATAAAAAGGACGACGATAAAATTTTAGAAGAAACGGGCGACGTGCTTATGCAGGTGGTATTCCACGCTGTTTTGAAAGAGGAAACGGGGGCGTTTACACTCACCGATATTATCTCGAATTTGTGCGAGAAGCTGATTTTTAGACACTCGCACGTGTTTGGCACGGACGGGGCGAATAACGCGAGCGACGCGCTGACGATTTGGGAAAAGAATAAGATGAAAGAAAAGCACCAAGAAACGTACGGCGACACGGTTGCCGACGTGCCCAAGTGCTTCCCTGCCGCACTCCGCGCGCAAAAGGTGGGCAAACGCGCCGCCAAGGCGGGCTTGGATTTTGCGAGCGTGGAGGGCGCCGCTGTTCGTTTGCGCGAAGAACTCGACGAGTTTTTTGCCGCCAGAAAATCGGGGAACAAAGACGAGATGGAAAAAGAGTTGGGCGACGTACTCTTTGCCGCAATCAACGTAGGGCGCAAAGCGGGGTGCGACGCGGAGAAAGCGCTTAAAGAAAGTACCGAACGATTTGCGGCGCGGTTCATCCTTGCCGAGCAAAAAGCGCTTGCCGACGGAAAGGTAGTTACCGAGCTTTCTCAAAGCGAATGGGACAAGTATTATTTAGCGGCAAAAAACGAGCTGAAAAAGTAAAAGCAGGGGGGCAGGTATGCGATTAACGCCGATTGTCATCGGGAACGTGACGGTAAAAAACAACGTGTTTTTAGCGCCGCTTGCAGGGTATACCAACTACGGCATGCGCCGACTTTGTAAAGAGCTGGGCGCAGGGCTTTGTTATACGGAAATGGTGAGTGCCAAGGGCTTGAAATACGGCAGCGAGAACACGGAAGGGCTTTTATACACGGACGAACACGAAGGGCTGACGGCGGCGCAAATTTTTGGTAGCGAACCGCAAACGATGCGGCTTGCGTGCGAGCACGAAAAACTTGCGCCCTTTCCCATCGTGGATATCAATATGGGCTGTCCCGTACCCAAAATTTATAAAAACGGCGAAGGGAGCGCGCTGCTTGAAAATCCGCTATTAGCCGAAGAAATTGTAAAAGAATGCGTCAAAAGCGGTAAAATCATTACGGTAAAAATGCGCATTGGCGTGCGCAGCGGCGAGTACGTCACGCAAGAGTTTGTAAAACGCATGGAAGGCGCCGGGGCGAGCGCAATTACCATTCACGGCAGAACGCGCGATAAAATGTATTCCGGTGAAGTGAACTTTGCCGAGATTGCGGCGGCGAAAAAAGCGGTGAAAATTCCGATTATTGCCAACGGCGGCGTGTTTTCCAACGCGGACGCGGAAACGCTTTTAAGCGAAACGGGCGCGGACGGCGTGATGCTCGCAAGGGCGGCACTTTTTAACCCGTTGGTGTTTTGTGCGCTTACGGGAACGCCTGCGCAGAGCAAGTGGGAAATATTCAAAAAACAACTCAAATGGACTAGGCAGGTATGCGACGAACGGTTTACGACGGTGTTTATGCGCAAGATGGCGGCGTTTTACGTGAAA
>JAZSMB010000117.1:0-5903 GCA_045535685.1 Candidatus Scatosoma sp. | reverse complement strand
TAAAGCTTTCGCAAGCTCCCGATTATTCGAGCTATACGCATAGGTTTGATCCGTACGCGTACAGCGGCCCGTCGGACGGCTACTACCGTGTGGATAGAGAACCGTTCTACGTTGGCGAAGATTTTAGAACGGTGGAACGCTATGAAGAATATAAGGCGGCGGGTTTTACGGTGTATATGCCGCAAAACGCGGGTGTGAAAATTGAAAGCGACTTCAATGAAGAGAAGTGGGCGCAAGAAAAAGTATACATGGATAACGCCTACAACACAGGGCTTAAAATTATCTTAAACGATCAACGTATTCAATGGTATTCTAAACAAGAAGGCAGTTTGTTTAAGGAAAACGGCAACCCCGACGCTCCTTTTGAAAACGAGGCGGCTTTGGACGCATTCATTGAAGAATGTATTACCTTGTACAAAGATCATCCCGGTTTTTACGGCTTGATGCTTGGCGATGAACCGAGAGAATATCACGTGACGTCGTATGGCGAATTGTACCAAGCACCCAAGCGCGTATTGCCCGATAAGTTCATTCAATAAAACTTATTGCCGATCGCAACCGATTACAACGATGCGGACGGTAGGGACCGTTTCCCCGCTTTGACGGAAGATGAAATCGATCCCAGCTGGACGGAATTGGATAAAGCGTTTGCAAAATATGAGAAATATCTCAATATGTATATGGACGCGATGGAAGGCGTTGAATACTTGCAATTCGACGATTATCCTATTCACGACGGAACGGTTGACGCCGACTATTTGCGCGGTTTGCAAATTGCTGCAAAGATTTGTCAAGAACGCGATATCGAATTGCACGTTGTAGCGCAAACGTTCGGTATGTACACGAGCGGTCCGGATGGCTTCTTGCATTGGACGCAACCTTCTAAAGCAAACTTGCATTGGCAAAATAACGTTTTGCTGGGCATGGGCGTAAAGCAAATCCATTACTTTACCTATTGGACGAAAGCCGATCAATCGACCACGGGCGAATATTTCATCGACGGTGCTTCGTTTGTGACGTACGGCGGCGAAAAGACCGATTTGTATTATCACATGCAAGAAATTATGGCGCAAAACCAAACGTTTGCTCCCGTAATTAAGCAATTCGATTATCAAGGCAGTAAAACGTACGTAAAATTGCCCGTAAACTTTGACAGAACGCATACTTTATACGCAGATAACTCGTACGTATTCAAGAAATTGACGAACGTTGAATTTGAAAAGGAAGTTGGTTTTGTTTCCGAGTTGTACGACAGCGAAAACGGTAATTATTTGTATATGATTATGAACTTTATTACCGGTTGGAACGAAGGCAGCCGCGCATATCAAACGAACGTGGTAACGTTTAGCGACGAATATACGCACGTTGTTGTGTATAAAAACGGTGTTGGTACGCCGCAAAAACTCGAAGAAGGCAACAAGCTTACGGTAGAAGTTGCTCCCGGCGAAGCGGTTTACGTATTGCCCTACTAAAATTTAATGAGCCCGAGCGGAATACGCCGAATCGACGTGTTCCGCTTGCGTGCGTAAAAAAGGAGAGTTTGTATGAAAATTGAACGCTCGTTTTATCAAAAAACATACAAGCGATTTGACGAAAAATTATTTATTTCTCCCAGCGTAGAGTTCGCGCCTATCTATTCTTGGACGTGGAATGATACCATCACGGAAGAGGGTGTGTTACGCCGTTTGGACGAAATGCAAGAGATGGGGATAAAAGCGTTTTATATTATTCCCTTGCCTGCACATTTCCGTCCTAAGCGTATTCCTACCCAACTTTCGCCCGAGTATTTATCCGACGAATATATGTCCTTGTACGCATTTGCGATGGAACAAGCGCAAAAGCGCGGTATGTGCGCTTGGGTGTACGACGAGGGCGGTTGGCCGTCGGGCGGTGCGTGCGGTAAAGTATTAAGCGAAAATCCGCACCTTGCAAAACGTACCTTGGAAACGAGAAAAGTCGTTTTGGAAAGCGGAAAAGCATATACTCTGGGCGATAACGCATTAGCAGCGTTTATCGGCAGAAACCGCGTAGAAGTGGGGCAGGTATTTGATGAAACGGTGGAAGTAACCGAATATTATTCGCACGTTCGCTATTTCCCCAATCCCGGCGAGCCTGATTTTCCCGACCTTTTGTTAAAGGAATCGACGGACAAATTCATCGCAAGCACGCATGAAAAGTATAAAAACAAGATCCGTGCGCACTTTGGAAAAACGGTGCAAGCGTTGTTCACAGACGAGCCGGTTGGTCCTGGTATCGTGCCTGCGTTCGTGGGTTTTGAGCAAGAATTTGAAAAGCGGTACGGCTACTCGATCGTTCCCTATTTCCCCGTGTTGAAGGGGGTGGTAACACCGAGCGAGGAAGATTGGCAAGCACTCATCGATTTTTACGATATGTGCAGCGCGTTGTACTGCGAAAACTTCATGTTAGAATGTAAAAAATGGAGTAACGAAAACGGTCTTGCATTCACGGGCCACGTGGATAAAGACGACGAACTGTTAGGCTCGTACCGTGGCGGATATAATTATAACATTTTACGCGCTTTGCGGTGTTTGGATATTCCCGGAGTGGACGTTATTTGGCGGCAGATTTTCCCTAGGGATACTGCGTATAAAACGAAATGTCCGTTCTTCCCGCGCTTAGCTTCGTCTGCGGCGGTACAAAACGGAGCGAGTAAATGTATGACGGAATCGTTTGCCGTTTACGGCCCGTCTTTAACTTATGACGAAATGCGCTACGTAGTGGGCGCACAAGCGATTCGCGGAATTAATATTTACAACCCGATGCTCATATCCTATGGGCAAACGGGACACTTTATGGCAGGAGAATTGCCGAACTTTTCTAAAACCGTTCCCTATTATGCCGATTTGGGGCATATCAACGATTATATGTCCCGCCTTGCGTATATTACTTCGCTTGGCTTGCAAAAGAATGAAGTTGCGTTGTATATGCCTACGTCGGATTACGTAGTGCCGACCTTAAAAGACGCGGCGGCGCAATCGTTTAACGAATGCGGTAAAGCGCTCGAAGAAAGCGGCGTGGCGTTTGATATTTTGGACGACGACGTGCTGGAAAATGCGGAGGAAAGCGCGCTTGCGCAAGGCAAAATTTGCGTAGGGACGGCAGAATATACCGCAGTTGTTTTGCCGAATTGCCAAGCAATATCCAAAGCAATCCAACAAAAGCTTGCACACTTTAAGCAAGGCGGCGGTAAGGTATATACCTCGGACAATTTAAACGAAGTAGCGAAAGAAACGCGCTTGAAAGCCAAAGATACTTTGTTTGCAAAACGCGTTTTGGAAAATGGAGAATTATTACTCGCCTTCAACAAAGGACAGGGGCAAGTATGCGTTGAATTTACAAAAACGGATAAGAAAGCATACTTTATCCATATAACGGACGGCGCGGTTTATCCTATTGAAACGGATCATTACACCTTCCATTTACAAAGCGGCGAAACGGCGGGCGTACTCGTTACCGACGAGCAAGTGGCTACGCAAACACCTTTGCAAGTGAACAAGGAACTCATCCTTGACAGCTTTACGATTAAACCTACGAAACGGTTTATCATCGGCGATGACCAGTTGCAAACGAAAGTATGCGAAGAACAAGCACAACCCGCGCAACTTGGCGACTGGAAAGAATGTGTAGGCGAAGATTTTTCGGGCGATTGCGTATATGAAACGACGTTTACCGTACCTGAAAATATGCAAAACGCCGTGCTGGATTTGGGCGACGTAAAACATACGGCGAAAGTATGGCTGAACGGCGAGCCAATCGGCGTAAAAGTAATGCCGCCGTATCGTTTTATCATTCCTACCGATTGTATAAAGAAAGAAAACCGTTTACAAATTTGCATTTCCAACACAGCCGCAAACGAATACGTGCATACCAAATCGTTTGAAAAGATGGAAGCTTATAAATTGACGGTATATTTTGACAAAGAGTTAGAATTTTGTAAAGATACCGCAGAGCAAGGTAGCGGTTTGTTTGGACCTGTAAAGATTTTATTCAAGTGAGGAAAAAGAAATTGAAAAAGAGAAAAGAATATTCGTTTTATTGTTATAACTGTCCCGGAGACGGTACGTATACCCATAACGGCTATACGTACAGCTTTGGCGAAGATATGCGCAATGCAAAACGCTATAAAGAGTATTTAGATTGCGGCTTTAACATCGTGCAAGCGCGCGGCGGCAGCGAAAACGGAAGCGAGTTCAAGGGCGTTTGGGAAGGCTCGAACTGCAAAAAAGTATTTGACGAATTTTTGAAGGCAGGCGGCAAAAAAATACTTGTCACAGACCGTCGCTTTGATATATGGATTCGCGATGAAAAAGATTTAGTAGGCGAAGGCAAGCGTTTTGCCAACGAAGCAGAGCTGGACGAAGAAGTTCGAAAATGCGTAGCTCCGTATTGCAAGCAAAAGGGCTTTTACGGTATTCAACTTTTTGACGAGCCGAGATATTCGGACTTCCCTGCTTACGGACAAATCGCTCGCTCGCTCCAAAGAATTTTACCAGGGGTAGAACTGCAATGCAACTTATTGCCGCTTGGTGCACGAGTGGAGTTGTTGGTATCGGATAGCGACTTGCAAAACAAAGATAATGATCCTGCATTAAAAATTGCTACCGATTCCGTGCCGACAAGCAAAATACCCGCTTATGAAAAATACGTAAACGATTTCTTGGACGCAACGCAAATCGATAACGTACTCTTTGACGAGTATCCTTTCCGTCGCGAATATATCATCAGCGGTAGCGCGCTTGCCAACTATCAAATAGTAGGCAGAATTTGTCAAAAACGCAATTTAGAATTTAGAGTGGTGTTGCAATCGTTCGTACATTATTGGAACGGCGCGTTACATAACCGCTACTTAACCGAAAGCGATATGCGTTGGCAAACGAATATGGCGCTCGGCTTTGGGGTAAAAGAATTTTCTTTCTATACCTACGTAGCAAAGCCCGACTTCGATTATACAAAGGGTATGGGCGAAGCGGACGGCGGCGCGTTTATCAATTTAGACGGTTCGAAAACGGCGTTGTATTTCTATACCAAACGCATCATTGCGGAAATGAAAAAGTTTGCGAAAGTAGGTTTGAAATACAGCTATCAAAACTCGTATATCGTGGCAGAGAACGGCAAAACGAATGCAGATTTCGACTGGACGAAATATGCCTACGAAAATGAAAAGTGCCCGTTTGAAGTGCAGGTAAGTCAAGGCGTAGCGCTTATTACCGAGCAATCGGCAGTAAACGGCAACGGCGATAAGTTATATATGATAGAAAACTTTAGCAACGTGCGTGACGAGCTGTTTGACGGCGTAGGACCTATGCAGGTACGCGTTGAATTGCCCGAAGGCAAGAAAAACTTCTATTCACGCGGTAAAAAAATTCGCGTAAAAGCGGACAAAGACGGCAAATATACGCTTTCTTTAAAAGTGGGCGACGCTGTTTTTGTTGAAATAAAGAAAAGATAAATACTATTAAAAAGGAAGGGGTATTATGAAACACAAAAAAGTATACATAGGCTTCTTAGCGTTAGGGCTTTTGGCGAGTTTTTCGCTCGGTGCAAGCATGATCACGCTCGCGGAAAGTAACGTTGACGAAAGCAAGTTTACGATGTACAAAGGCGCATCGGTGCGTACGGAAGGGACGGCGGAACATCCCAACGCGCAAGGTTTGCGCTTTAAGACGTACGCAAACGAGTTTAAGTCGGATTTACAAGCGGTATATTCGCCCTCTCGGTACAATTATAATTGGTACACGGAACTTCGCTTTAAGCTTTATAAATCCACCTCAGGCGATACGGACGTGTACGAGTCGTATACGACGGAAGTACCTGCGTATTCTTGGCATGCCGATGGCTGGAACACGGTATTATTGGACATTCCTACTAACGCGTTGGTGGTC
>JAZSMB010000160.1:0-13619 GCA_045535685.1 Candidatus Scatosoma sp. | reverse complement strand
TGAAACGCTTACTTGCTCTTTTTGATGGCTTTTTTGAGTGTGGGATAAACGGCTTTTGCAATGCGGTACATACCCATATCGTTGGGGTGAACGCCATCGACGGTGCAAGCAAATCTGCCGTCCATTTCGTCTTTGCCGTAGATGGTTGCGCCGTCTACGAACCACACGTTTTTATCGCCGCGCTTTTTCGCCGTTTTGTATGTATGGATAATTACTTCGCGGCGTTTGTCACTATCTTTTAAATACTCGGTATTAGCCGCCGAAACAAAGATAATCGGAAATTTGGATTATGCTTTACGCACGATTTCGTAGAAAGGCAGGTGGGTATTTTGCAAATGTTCCACGTTGGGTGCGTTATAATCGTAGTCCATAACCAAAACGGACATATCCAGCCCTGCGATATATTCTGCTAACTCTGGTTCGCCTTTTGCACTCCCAGAAAAGCCGAGGTTGATAAAGTCGGTATTCAGCCAGCGGGAAAGCATACTCTCGTAATCGTTGCCCGAGTGGGACGCACAGCCGCCTTGCGTAATCGAACTGCCGTAGAACACGACGGGTTTTTTGTTTGCGTATTCCATCGCCGCTTGTAAAGAACAACCTTCTTTTACGCCTACGTATAATTCTCGCACTTTGCTATATAACGGCATGGTAAGGCAAATTTCTTCTAAACATTGCGTAGGGAGATTGCAAACGCCCGAAAAAAGCAAAAGTCCGTCGACTGCGTCGGTGGGTAAAACGTTGGCGGGGGCAATCGTGCCGCGATATGTATTGTTTGCATACACGCCAAAACCGTGCGTGGCTAAAAAGTTGGAGTTTCTATGCGGGTTTTGCGCGGCGACGACGGCTTTGATTGCTACGTAGGGAGAATTGGTCATAAAACGTACGCGTCCGCCCGCGACAATAGAAGAAAACCATTGGATATTGAAGTTGACTTTTTCGCCTACTTCTTGGGGAAAACGCATAAAAGCGCCGTATTCGTTTTCGAGTTTGGACGGCTCGTAATATACGCCGTGCAAAGAGAAAGGGGCTTGGCGAACGTTATGCCACACAACGTCCGTTTGCGTGATAGGAGCAGCTTTAAAATTTTTATCAATATCTTCGATATTAACCATACTTGAGAACACCTCGCGGTTGATTTTTCTTTTGTGTTTATGCAATGAAATTGCATTTCATCGCATACCTGCCCCCTACTTTATGCGAAAAACGGGGGAAGAACGAGCGTAGCAATAACGATTGCGCCAAGTGCGATACGGTACCAGCCGAACACTTTAAAATCGTGCTTTTTCACAAAGTTCATCAAAAATTTAATAGCCAGCATAGACACGGCGAACGCTACGATTGCACCGATGAGTAAGTATCCAACTTCTGCACCGGACATTGTGCCGCTGTCCATAAAGAATTTTAAAAGCTTGACGGCACTTGCGCCAGCCATGACGGGGATTGCTAAAAAGAAGGTAAACTCTGCGCCGGCGGGGCGGGCGATGCCGACGAGCAACGCGCCGATGATGGTTGCACCCGAACGCGACGTGCCGGGAATGAGCGAAAGCACTTGGAACGCGCCGATAATCAGCGCGTGTTTATACGTGATTTCTTGCGTGGTTTGTATGGGGAGCCGTTTGGTTTTGTTGCCATTCTCCACCAAAATAAACGCTACGCCGTATACGATTAAAGTGATGGAAATGACGAGTGGCGTTTGCAGGTATTGTTCTAATAAATCGTCGAATAAAATACCGATTACGCCGGCAGGTACGCAAGCAACGAGGACTTTGCCCCAAAGGGTTAAGATATTTTTATCGGTGACGATAGTGGATTTGTCTCCGTCTATTTTTTCTTTGCGCCAAGGGAAGAGTTTGTTCCAAAACAATGCCACGACGGCTAAAATTGCCCCAAGCTGAATAACGACGAAGAACATATCCTTAAACGCGTCGCTTGCCTTTAAGGAAAACCACGCGTCTACGAGTAGCATATGCCCCGTACTGGAAACGGGTAACCATTCGGTAATGCCTTCTACGATGCCGAGAAAAATAACCTTTAAAATTTCGATAAAATCCATCGCTATCTCCGTGTTGCTTATTTGTGATCGGTATATACTAAAATACGCGCTAACGATGAAATTATACCATAGAGCGCGTGGGAAAGTCAACGGATTGGTTGTGGAAAACAGGAAAAATGCAAAAAACTGCCAAAATGAGCCAAAAATAAAGAAAAATCGTAAAAAAACGCCGAAAATTCGATTTTTTGTGTGTAAAAAGTATTGCAAGCGTGAAAAAAATGTGTTATAATAATGATGAACGGATAAAAACTGCGCGGGTTCGTCGCGCTCGGTTGTGTTGGTTTGGCCCGGTTGCGAGCAACGGTTTTGTCGGTGGCAAAACTTTAAGGAGGAAAAGATGATGCAGGGGACGGTTAAGTGGTTCAATGCGGAAAAGGGGTATGGTTTCATCGCCAATGATGAGGGCGGCGACGACGTTTTCGTACATTTCTCCGCTATTATCGCTGAAGGGTACAGACGCCTCAAAGAAGGTCAAAAGGTGACGTTTGAGACGGAAACTGATCCGAAAAATCCCGAAAAGTTGCGTGCGATTAACGTGCAAGCACTTTAAGGAAAAAGTTTTACAAGAATAAACCGCATCGCGTTGATCGCGAGGCGGTTTTTCTTATGTTCGTGGGGGGCAGGTATGCGTTGAAATGAAAAATAGCGGAAAATAAACGCGTGAAAAAGAATTGCGCGAAGGCGATTAAAATTTAAGCGCAAGTATTGACAAAAGACGTGTTGTGTTGTATAATGAAAAGCAGAATGAGTACCAAAGGTACTCACAAGAAGAGTGAGAGGAATGAAATAATGAAAAAGGAAGGACAAAAGGCGTTTGAGCAAGTCTTTTTAACGCAAGCGGAAGATTTGTTTACGGCGGCGGGGCGCATCAACGTGATCGGCGAACACGTGGATTATTGCGGGGGGCAGGTATTTCCTGCGGCGCTGAATTTACGGTGCAACGTGTACGGCAAAAAGACGAACGCGGACGTGATTCGTTTGGCGTTTCGCGGCATTGACGGCGTAGTGGAGTTAAAACTCGATCGCTTAAATGAGTATCGTCATTTGAAGATAGGCAACTATCAAGCGGGCGTGGCGTATTTTATGCAAGAAAAGGGCGTAAAACTCGTCGGGTGTGATTTGTATTACGATTGCAGCGTGCCGTTCGGGAGCGGACTTTCTTCGTCGGCGGCAATCGAAGTGGCGACGGCGGTGGCGCTTTACGAATACGCGGGCGTCAAATACGATAAGGTGGAAGTGGCGATTTTATCGCAAAAGGCGGAAAACGAGTACGCGGGGGTTAACTGCGGGATTATGGACCAGTTCGCTTCCGCGATGGGCAAGAAAGACCACGCGGTTTTGCTCGATTGTTCCACGCTTGCCTACGAATACGTACCGCTTGATTTGAAAGAATATGGTTTGGTGGTGGCAAATTGCAACAAACCGCATTCGCTTGTGGAGAGTAAGTATAACGAACGGCGGGGGGAAGTGGAAAGTGCACTCAAAAGCGTGCAAGCGGTGAAGGATATCGATTGTTTGGCTGCGCTGACCGTTGCTGATTTTGACGAAGTTGCCCATCTTTTGGACGGCGTTATACGCAACCGAGCGAAGCACGTGGTTTACGAGTGTGCGCGCGTGAAAGACGCGGTTGCCGCTTTGAAGGCAGGGGATTTGGTCGCACTTGGACGGCTTTTGAACGAGAGTCATTATTCGCTTCGCGATTTGTACGAAGTGACGGGCAAGGAATTGGATACGCTTTCCGCGCTTGCAAGGGCGCAAGAGGGGTGTTTGGGTTCGCGTATGATCGGCGGCGGGTTTGGCGGTTGTACCATTTCTATCGTAGAAAAGACGAAAACGGACGCGTTTATTCGTGCGGTTGGGCAGGCGTACGAGCGCGAAATCGGATACAAGGCAAGTTTCTACGAAACGTCGATTGAGGACGGGATTACCGTAGAGAAATTATAAAAGATAAGCAAAGTTTACATACCATTGGTATAAACGAAGGAAGGGGAAAGTATGAAGTACGTATTAGCACTCGATCAAGGCACGACGTCGTCGAGAGTGGCACTCGTGAACGAGCAAGGGGAGATTGTTTCCATACTCTCGCGGGAGTTTCCGCAAATTTACCCGCGCGAGGGGTGGGTGGAGCACGACCCGATGGATATTTGGTCGAGTCAATACGGCGTGATGATGGAAGTGGTGGCAAAAAGCGGCGTGGACGCGTCGGAGATTGCCGCAATCGGGATTACAAACCAGCGCGAAACCACCATCGTTTGGGATAAAAACACGGGCAAGCCCGTCTATAACGCGATCGTTTGGCAATGTCGGCGGACGGCGGAGCAGATTAGCGCGCTTGTCAAGGATGGTAAGGGCGAGTGGATACGCGCCAAGACGGGGTTGATTCCCGACGCGTATTTTTCCGCGAGTAAGGTGGCGTGGATTTTGGAAAACGTAGAAGGTGCGCGTGAAAAGGCGGAAAAAGGCGAGCTTTTATTCGGTACGGTGGATACTTGGCTGATTTGGAAGCTCACGGGCGGAAAGGTGCATGCGACCGACCGCACCAACGCGTCGCGTACCATGCTTTTTAATATTGAAACGATGGACTGGGACGACGAGCTTTTAACGCTGTTTAACGTGCCCAAAAGTATGCTGCCTAAAGTGCTTGCCTCCGGCGAAATATTCGGGTATGCGAATTTGGGCGGCGAAAAAGTGCCGATTGCCGGCGTAGCGGGCGACCAGCAAGCCGCGCTATACGGGCAGGGGTGCTATGAAAAAGGCGAGGCGAAAAATACATACGGAACGGGGTGTTTCTTACTCATGAACGCGGGGGAAACGCTGCCAAGGAGTGAGAACGGACTCTTAACGACGGTTGCCGCGACGCGTGTGGGGGAAAAGCCGCAATACGCGTTGGAAGGGAGCGTATTCATCGGTGGGGCGGTGATTCAATGGCTCAGAGATGAAATGCGGTTTTTTGCCGAGAGCAGGGATGCGGAATATTACGCGCAAAAGGTCTCGGACACGGGCGGAGTGTATATCGTGCCTGCGTTTACGGGGATTGGCGCGCCGTATTGGGATATGTATGCGCGCGGTTCGATTTTTGGGATTACGCGCGGTACGAAACGCGAACATATTATTCGCGCTGCGCAAGAATCGATTGCCTATCAATCGGCGGATTTGGTTGCGGCGATGGAAAAGGATACGGGTGCGAAGTTAAAAACGCTCAAAGTGGACGGCGGGGCGTCGAGGGACGCGTTCTTGATGCAGTTCCAAGCGGATATACTCGGCGTGGAAACGGTAAAACCCGCTACGCATGAAACGACTGCGCTGGGCGTTGCTACGCTTGCGGGACTGACGGTTGGCGTTTGGAAAAATCTTGCACAAGTGAAAGCGTTACAGAAAACTTCCGTTTGCTATCAGCCCAAAATGGCGGTTGAAGAGCGCGAGCAAAAACTTGCAAAATGGCACCGTGCGGTGGAGCGGAGCATGGGCTGGGAATTGCCTTAAAAAACTCCCCTTAACGCTCGGTTAAAGGGAGTAGAAATACGTTCGTTGCATACATGGGTAGTGGATTTACATATTTTCTTCGCGTAAAACAACGGTTAAAAGCTTGCTTTTCTCGTTGTCGCTTGGATGGATAACCGCGTGCAACAACGCTTTTTTAAGCAGGTGAGAAATACGCGACGGGGCAACGCCTAAGTTTAATAAATCTTTGCCGTTGAGGTTTAAATCTTTTAGGCAAAGGGGGGCGCGTTCTTGGCGTATTTTGGATAAAAGTGCCAACCATTTTTTACGGGTGGGAGCGGTTGCGAGGTTGTCTTTGCAAGCGGAAAAGTCGGCTTGTTTGATAAGCAACAAATCGTCTAAAATATCCAGATGCTCTACAAAGAAACGGCGGAGTTTGTTTTCGCTCGTTTGACAATTAAAATCGTACATATGCCAAGCGACCAAATCGCAAACGCGATCGATCGTACGGCTGGGGGCTTTTAAGCGACGTAAAATGGCTCTGGCAATCGGCTCGCCCTCGATGGCGTGCGCGTGCGTATTCCCGTCGCGATGGTAACAAAACGGTTTGCCGATATCGTGTAAGAGTGCGGCAAGGCGTAACGTTTTCGGCGCGTAGTAAACGGCGCGGAGCGAATGGTTTAACACGTCGTAGTTATGAAAATCGGGACGACCGGCAATTCCTCTGCCCAGCGTGAGTTCGGGCAGAATATAGTCGAGTACGCGCGTTTTTTCGAGCAAAAGAAGTCCTTGATAATGCCCGTCTTTGACGCCGTATTTTTCATCTGCCTCTAAAATGGCGACGAGTTCGGTAAAAATGCGTTCGGGGGAAATGTCTTTGATCAGCGCGGCGTTATGCGTTGCGCCAAGCAAACAATCGTTATCGGGCGTAAAGCCAAGCGTTGCGGCAAAGCGGGCAAGGCGCATAAGGCGCAAGCCGTCTTCGGAAAACACTTTTTTTGCGGGTGCGACGGTGGTTAAGCGTTTTTGCTCAATGGCTGTAATACCGTCTAACGGATCGACGAATTTGTCGGCGCGGATATCGTAATAGATGGCGTTTGCCGTAAAATCGCGGCGGCGTGCGTCCAAAGCGATATCATCGGTAAAACACGTTTCAACGGGTACATGGGTACCGCGTACGTACTTATCCGAGCGGAAACAGCTAAACTCGAAATCGTTTTTATCACTATCTAGCAATTTGATTGTGCCCGTGTTTTTGAAAAGGGCGCGGACGGTAAATCCGTTACCCGTTGCAAGGTCGGCAAACGTTTGCGCGTCGATAGGGGCGCAAATATCCAAATCGCGCGAAGGGGTATTTGGCGTAAGGTCGGCTAAAAAATCGCGCACGCTACCGCCCACTACGTATAAAGACGTAGGGCAAACGTTCGCCAAAGCGATTAAACTTTTGGGTAAAATGCGGCGCATAAGCAACTCCGAAAAAAATTTTTATAATAACAGTATAACAAAATTGAAAATAAATTGCAATTCTTCGCAAAGTGTTATATAATATATTTAATATTTTTTTGCGAAATAGATTACGAAAGAGGGAAACAAATGAAAACCTATCACGTTATCTCTAACCCAACCGCAGGCAAAAATAAATCGCATAAGAGTTTGGAAACGATTGAATCGGTTTTGCAAAATGCGGGCGTAAACTTTGAAACGCACTTTTCTACGTGCGTGGGGGACGCTACTCAAATTGCAAAAACGCTGACGGAAAACGGCGCAAGTGAAATTATTGCGCACGGCGGCGATGGGACGCTGCACGAAGTACTCAACGGCTTGGTGGATCCGTCCGCTTGTAATTTAGGTTTAATTCCCGCAGGGACGGGGAACGATTTTGCGGAAAAGGCGGGAGTGCCACTCGATCCCCAAAAGGCGACCGAGTTGATTTTGACAAGCGAAGCCAAACCCACCGATTATTTGGAAGTGGGCGGTGTGCGCTGTATGAACGTGGGCGGGATCGGTATGGACGTAGAAGTGCTCGAACGCTGTCAAAAGGGAAAACGCAAAGGGAAAATGAAATATTTGATGAGCTTGGTGCAAAGCTTGTTTGCATACAAGGGCTGTAAAGTGCGTGTGGAAAGCGAAGGCGTAAGCGAGGAGCGCGACGTGCTGATTGCGGCGTTTTGCAACGGTGCACAGTTTGGCGGGGGGATTCAAATTTGCCCCGTAGCGGAAGTGGACGATGGAAAACTCAACGCGATGGTGATCGATTGTATCGGGGGAAAACTGAAAATTATCAAGGCGTTTTTGACGCTGATGAAAGGGAAGATAATGGAGTATCCGCAAAAGCTGCATTTCCTTTGCGAAAAGCTGCACATTTTACCGCAAAAGCCGTGTACGGTGCAATTAGACGGCGAGCTGTATAAGGGTTTGGATTTGACCGTGTCCGTGAAAAAGGGCTTGAAATTTTATCGGTAAATACATAAACGATAGGGGCAGGTATGCGATGAATTTGCTTTTGCCCTGTATAAAAGGAAAGAAAATATGACGCTGGGAACGTATAAAAAAGTATTAGACTCCCTTGTGCAAGGGGTGTTCGTATTCGACGAAAAGCTGCGCGTGAAATTTACGAACGCGGCATTTCGGCGTTCTTTTGGCGAGCAAATAAAAGGGAAAAATTCGCTTGCAAAATCGCTCGGCTGTCAAAAGAGCGATAAGTGCGGGGCGTACGAGGCGTGCGGGTATTGCGCATTCTATCGCGCCATCAAAGCAGCGATAACCGAGCGTACGGAAAAGACGGAAACGCTCAATACCACCGTCCGCAGGGCGGACAGGACGGACAGTATATCCATTCGTATCCGCGTGTTGCCTTTGGATGAAAAAGGGAAACTGTTTTTAGGGCTCACGGACGGGACGTATCAAACGGAAATGGAGCGCGAAATGCTCTCCGCGAAACAAATGCAACAACGGTTGTTGCCTGCGGGCAAGAGTATGGGCGGCGTGCCGTATTCGTATATGTATATCCCTTGTTTGGGCGTGGGCGGCGATTTGCCGGACGTATACGAAGTGGGCGGAAAAACGCTGGGCGTACTTGCGGACGTATCGGGCAAAGGTTTGTCGGCAGGAATGTTGTCCGCGTTCGTGAAGGCGGCACTTGATAGAAAAGAACCCGACCTTGCCAAAGCTTTGTCGCGCTTGAACGTGAAGTTTAACGAGCTGCACCAAGACGAACGCTCGTATATTACCGTAGCGGCGGTGGCAATCGATAAAAACAATCGTGTATTCCGCTACGTGTCGGCTGGGCATAACGCGCCGATTCTACTCAAAACGGCGTACGGGATCAACGAAATCGAGTCGCCTGCACCGCCGATTTCTAACTGGATGCCCGATTTTTGTTATACGGAAAACGAATTGCCGTACGAGAAGGGGGATTTGCTTGTATTGCTCACCGACGGTGTGACCGAGTGTGCGAACGCTAAGGGCGAGCTGTTTGGGATTCAGCGCGCAGAGAGCGTACTCCACCAAAGCCGTAGTGCGGAAGATTTTATCGGCAAGCTCAAAACCGCGCTAGGCGTATTCTGCGGTGGGAAATTCTCGGATGACGTGACGGCGATTGCGTTTGATTTATAATTTTTATGAAAAAGCTGTGCGTGGGAAAGCTGGCGCGCGGTAATAAGGAGATAGAGATGGAAAATAAATTTTACGTGGGTATTGACCTTGGCGGTACATTTATCAAAGGCGGTATCGTCGATGCAAACGGTAACGTTTTGACGTCGGATAAAACGCCGACGGAGAGTGAAAAGGGCGCGGACGGCGTTGCGAAAAATATTGCCGCGCTTGTAAATTCGCTTATGGAAAAACTGGGTTTGACGAGTGCGGACGTGGTCGGTATCGGTATGGGCGTGCCCGGTATGATCGATAGTAAGGCGGGTAACGTTATCTATTCGAATAACTTAAACTGGACGGATTTTCGTATCGGCGAAAAGGTGAAGGCGTTGACGGGACTTAGCGTGAAAATCGCGAACGACGCGAACGTGGCGGCGCTGGGCGAAGTGAAATTCGGCGCGGCGAAAGATTGCGAAAACGTGATTATGATTACGCTTGGCACGGGCGTGGGCGGCGGTATCGTTGCGGAAGGAAAACTCATCGAAGGGAATAAGTCGGCGGGTGCGGAGCTTGGGCATATGGTTATCGTGACGGACGGCGAACGTTGCACTTGCGGTCGGCGCGGGTGTTTGGAAGCGTATGCGTCGGCGACGGCGTTGATTAGAGATACCAAAGTGGCGATGCAGTTGCATAGAGATAGTAAAATGTGGGAAGTTGGTTCGCTCGACAACGTGGACGGTAAAACGGCGTTTGCGTATAGAACTTGCGATCCCTACGCGCAAGAAGTGGTGGATAATTATATCAAATATTTGGCGATGGGGCTTACGAATTTTGCGAACATTTTCCGTCCGGAAGCGATTTTGTTGGGCGGCGGTGTGTGCGCGGAAGGGGATAACCTTGTAAAGCCGTTGCAAGCACTTTTGGATAGAGATATTTTCGCTGGAGATATGGGGCCGCAAGTGAAAATTTTGACGGCGCAACTTGGAAACAGCGCAGGAGTGTTGGGTGCTGCTGCGCTTTTGATGGATTGATAAAAATAGGTCGCCGTGCGGAAAGCACGGCGACCGAAAAAGAATTTTGATAAAAAACGATATTTCATCGAAAACTGTGCAAAAACAGTTGACAAAAGTAAAAAAAAATTCTATACTATATAAGCACTTTGCGTGAAATGCACTGTTAGCTCAACTGGATAGAGCGTCGGTCTACGGAACCGAAGGCTAGGAGTTCGAACCTCTTACGGTGCACCAGTTTGAACCTAATTCGATTTTTCGAGTTAGGTTCAGTCATTTTATAGCGGACATACGAAAAGCCGAGGTTATTCCTCGGCTTTTCGCGGTTCTCATTCAATTCCTCTTTCTTTGTCTGCTAAATTATTCTAATGATATTATTCAATCAATTTTGTCCTTTCTTCATAAAGCAAATGTAATGTGTTACGTATATAATCATCAAATGATTTTGGATAATTATACGAATAATAATATTCATAATAATTTTCAACACCATTACGTTTTTGATTATCGAGAAGAGCCCACCCAAGTGTATAATCTAAGAATGTATTTACACACGCTGGAATTTCTCCATTATACATTAAATGGGTACCTTCTCTTAGAATTTCAGCTATTTTTAATTGCATGGGAATCTTATATGTATCCACATAATGAATCCATATTTTCTTTTCATTTTCTGGTAAATCTTTAAAAGTATGATTTTTAGGAATAATATAGCTACGTCCTAATTGAAATTGAATCAACGCAAATTCAATATTTGCTTCACGTATTAAAGAAGAAATTGGTCCATATAAATCTGCAATTTGACGGTCTATAAATTCCTTTTTCCACCTAATTTTTTCTGTTTTAATATCGTTTTCTTTTCTTAAATTTTCTGTTTTTAGTGATTGCTGATATAGAATAAACCATCCTAAAACAATAAAAACTAATCCCATTAATGAAAAAATAAGTTCGATGATTCGCAATATTAATTCAGTCTTCGTCATATATTTTTCTCTTGTTTTAATTTTTTAGTTAAAGTTATTGCTTTCTTAACTTATTACAATGAGGGCAATCTACTACAGTATAGCCTATACGTTTATAGACAACCTCTGCTGCCATTGCATAATTTAATTGATATCCCTTATCCATTTCAATATCAACCAATCGGTCAAACTCTTTTTCATCATTTGGCTTTTTATATTTGCCTGTTCCATTGCATAAATTACACTTCATATATTTACTCCTTGTTTAACTTTCAATTAAATTCAATAATGCTTTTTGTTTGTTTTCGGGGAGTTTGCGATACGCCGTCAAAAGTTCCTTTTCTTTTGCGCTTAATATCTCGACTTTTTCATCTTCAAGAAAGAACTGCGCCAACGTAATTCCAAATGCTTCGCAAATGAGTTGTAACGTTTCAAGTTTAGGCGGTGTATTTCTTTGATACATTGTCGCAAGCGTTGATTGCGTTACACCTGCCTCTAATGCTAACGTATAAACCGTCCAACCGCGTTCTTTTCTCAATTTTTCAATTCTTTCAATTACATCCATAGATAAATCACCTTTTATCTATTATACTACTTATTTGCGTTAATTATAATTCGTAAATAAGTTGACTTATTATCGTAAATGCGATATAATATAAAACGTATTTACGAGGTGATTCTATGGCTAACAAAAAATTATCCGATGCGAAAATAGCAAAAAACGATGAGTTTTACACTCAACTTGCCGACATTCAAAGAGAAGTAAACGCCTATCTTGAATATAACCCGAATGTATTTAGAGATAAAACGATTTTACTTCCCTGCGATGACCCCGAATGGAGCAATTTTACACGCTTTTTCGCACAAAACTTTGAACGTTTCGGCATTAAAAAACTGATAAGTACAAGTTACGCAATGGAAAGCAAAAGTTTTCAATATCCATATCAACTTTCTCTTTTTGAAAGTGAAGCTCCTCATTTTAATAGTAAAAAAACAAGAAAACACGGGAAGATTTTCACTTTAACACGCGATAAAAACAAATCGGGAAATATTGACATTAACGATTTGGAATGGAAATATCTTAAAGGCGACGGCGATTTTAGAAGTAGTGAAGTATGCGCCCTGCGTGATGAAGCTGATATTATTATCACAAATCCACCGTTTTCATTATATAGAGATTTTGTAGCGTGGTTGTTTGAAGAAGAGAAGAAATTTTTAATTATAGGCAATAAAAACAGCGTTACATATAAAGAAATTTTCCCTTTAATTAAAGAAAATAAAATGTGGTCAGGGCGAACGGAATGGAGCGGCGGGCTTTGGTTTGAAAGTAAAAATCCTGCCAATGTTGATAAAGTAATTAACGGCGTGAATATGAAAAACGTATCGTCCACGTGGTTTACAAATTTGGAACACGGTAGACGCCACCAACCCTTATCCCTTATGACAATGGCAGATAATATAAAATTTAGTAAACATAGGGATATAAGGGATAACGGTTATCCTCATTATGATAATTATAACGCAATAGAAGTTCCTTATACGGATTCTATTCCCTGCGATTATGACGGCGTTATGGGCGTTCCCATTACATTTTTGGAAAAATATAATCCCGAACAATTCAGCATTATCGGCGCAACAGAAAGCGAAGGGCGCGGTTTTTCTTGCGGTCTTTGGGATGAGGAAAGTAAAGTCGCACAACCGTTAATCAATGGCGAAAAACAGTACAAACGAATTTTTATAAAATTTAAGAGGTCTTAATATGAAAACAACATTAAGAACGGATATTACGATAGCTGAAATATGTGACGGCTTTACATATAACGAATACGAGGGAAAAGGATTGTTTGGGCTTTCGGGCAAACTTACCATTCAGCCCGAATACCAACGAAATTATATCTATGCAGACGGCAAAAAAGACGTTGCCGTTATAGATTCCATTTTGAAAGGTTACCCTATCGGGCTTATTTATTTTGTTAAAGTCGCGGAAGATAAATTTGAAGTCTTGGACGGACAACAACGTATTACAAGTATTGGGCGTTTTGTAACAAATAAATTTCATATTGCTGATACAACAGGTTTCCCCCATTGGTTTAGTAAAATGCCTGAAGACCAGCAAGAACAAGTTTTAAAAACAAAACTTACAATATACGAATGTGAAGGCACGGAAACGGAAATTAAAGAATGGTTTAAGACAATCAATATTACAGGTGTACCATTGAACGAACAAGAGTTGGCAAACGCAATTTATTCTGGTCCATTTGTTACACTTGCAAAAGAAGAATTTAGCAACAGCGGAAATTCCAATATCCAAAAATGGAGCGCATATATTCGAGGAAACGCAAATCGCCAAGACTTTTTGCGGACAGCGTTGGCTTGGGTTAGTAAAGCGTATTTGGATAAAAATAATATCGACAAATATATGAGTCTGCACCGGTAGGATAACAATGTCAACGAATTGAAAACATATTTTAATAGCGTAATTGATTGGATTAAAAGCGTGTTTATTGATGTCGAGGATGAAATGCAGGGATTGGATTGGGGCAGATTATACGAAACGTATCA
>JAZSMB010000175.1:0-5301 GCA_045535685.1 Candidatus Scatosoma sp. | reverse complement strand
ACGTATATTTTCGATGAAATTGACGCGGGTATCAGCGGAAAAACAGCGAAAGTAGTCGCTGAAAAGTTAGTAAAAATTTCGCGTAGTACGCAAATTATCGCCGTTTCGCACTTAGCGCAAATTGCGGCGATGAGCGATTGTCAATTTTTGATAGAAAAACGTGAAATGCCCGAAAAAACCATTACGAACGTATTTGCTTTAGATGATCAGGGCAAAATCGACGAGCTGTTGCGCTTGCTTGGCGGAGAAACGCAAACTGCGTTTGCTCGTGAACACGCACAGGAGTTATTAAACCAAGCGCAAGCGTATAAACAGACTTTTGCTTAATTTTTAATTATAATCGAGAATAGAAATACTCAATTTGCACAAATTACCTTGTAAACGGAGGAATTTATGCGCAAATTGGGTGTTTTTATTTTAAGTGGATTTGCGGGCGTTGCGATGATTGCTTGCGGTAATTATACACACCGCGAGGCGTATGCAGAAGAAAAAATCGTTTGCGTTGGCGGTATGGCAGCAGGTTTTACGCTGAAATCGGGGGGCGTACAAATTATCGGAATGTGCGAAATTATGACGGATAGCGGTACGGTTTCGCCTGCATTGAAAGCGGGGTTGCGACCGGGGGACCGCATTGTGCGTGTCAATGGGATTCGTTTGGAATCCATTGAGCAGCTGAATGAATTAACTGAAAAAAGTTGCGGCGGCGAATTGCGTATTGAAGCGACGAGAAATAGCGAAGCGTTTAGTATTACATTACGAGCGGCGAAAGATAAGGCAACGAATCGTTATAAAATAGGTATTTTAGCGCGTGATAGCGTATCTGGCATTGGTACGATAACGTATATTGATAAGAAAAGCGGTCGGTTTGGTGCGCTTGGACACGCTGTTTTAGGCGATAGTAAGCAGGAGCTGCAAATTGCCGATGGCGGTGTCTTTGCTTGTAACGTTGTCGGCGTTAGTAAGGGTGTTCGCGGAAAAGCTGGGGAACTTCGCGGATTGTTTTTGAATAGTAAAACCATCGGTAAAGCGGAAAAGATATCTAATTGCGGTATTTTTGGTACGGTAAGCACGCAAATCGACGTCGAGAAGTATACTTGCGCGGTTGCCGATTCTTACGCGGTAACGCCAGGTGCGGCGATGATATATTCTACGATAGACGGCGAGGAAGTAAAGGCGTACGATATAGAAATTGTAAAGGTAGATAAAAACAATAAGGATAACAAAAACTACGTGATAAAAATAACGGATGAGGAACTAATTGAAAGCACGGGCGGTATCGTGCAAGGTATGAGCGGCAGTCCTATCCTACAAAACGGCAAGTTAATAGGGGCGGTTACGCACGTATTCTTAAACGATCCGACGCGCGGATACGGTATAGATATTCAAGTAATGATGAACGAATAACTATGTCAAACAAAATACCTATGTCTGACATAATAGACAATAGACGTCACACAATATAAAGGAGTAAAATATGAAGAAAGGATTGATAACGTTTTTAGCGGTTGTAGCCTTATTGGGCGCAACTTCGTTAAAGGCACGCGATAGTGAAATATGTGCAAATGCGCAAACTACACACGTAGAATGTAGCGAAACGGCAAAAACTGCTTTGGAAGTACGTGCAAAATCGGCTTTTTCGTGCGATTATTCGACTGGAACGGTTATTTATGCGAAAAACGAGCTTGCACGATTGCCAATTGCAAGTATGTGCAAGATTATGACGCTTATTTTGTGTTTTGACGGGCTGGACGAGGCAAAATATACCTTGGACGAAGAGATTTCGGTAAGCGAGCGCGCCGCGTCTATGGGCGGTTCACAGGTGTTTTTGGAAGGAAACGCAAAATATCCTGTAAAAGAACTTATAAAAAGTATCGTTGTTTGCTCTGCAAACGATAGTTGTGTTGCTATGGCGGAATATCTTGCGGGAAGCGAAGAATTATTCGTACAAAAAATGAACGAAAAAGCAAAAGCACTCGGCGCGGATAACACACTTTTTGCAAATTGCACGGGCTTGCCGAAAGAACCGCAATATTCCTGTGCAAAAGACGTTGCCATTATGCTAAAAGAGTTGCTCAAGCATAAGGAATACTACGAATATGGTAGCGTTTGGATGGATAAGTTTATGCATCCGCAAGGCAGATATACGGAAATAACGAATACGAACAAGCTGATCCGTTTCTACGATGGTTGCGACGGTGGTAAAACGGGTTTTACCAATCAAGCGGGATTTTGTCTTGCGGCAACGGCAAAACGCAAAGATATGCGCATAATTTCCGTTGTAATTGGTGCGGAAAACAGCAAAAACCGTTTTGACGATACAAAAACGTTGTTCGATTACGCGTTTGCTAATTATCACGCAACCCCGATCGTGAAGGAGGACGTTGCTATCGAACAAGAAATAGCGGTGCTTGGCGGTCGACAAAAAACGGTTGCCGTAGCTCCACAAAGATCGGTGTTCGATTTTACGAAAAAAGGCGAGCAAGGCAACGTGCACGTAGAAGTACAAACGAAACAACTGCGCGCACCGATTGCGGAAAAACAAGTGGTTGGCGATTTGATTGTCTACAAAGATAACGTGGAAATCGATCGAGTGCCGCTTGTTGCGGCAAGCGCCGTTGAGAAAAACCGTTGGTTCGATTCGTTTAAGGACGTGGCGAACGGTTGGAATCATAAATAAACGAATTTGGAAGAATAAATCCGTATTTACGTAAAAAAACGCTGTAAATATGGATTTTTTCGTTGAAAAAGACTTTCGTACCCTTGCTTTTTAGAAAAAAATTTGTTAAAATATTGATGATAAGATTTGATTAGAGGATTTTTCAATGAACGCAAGAGAAACGTTGAAAATCAACGGAAAAGGACATTTGGAAATCGGTGGGGCAGATTGCGTGGATTTAGCGCAACGTTTTGGCACGCCGATTTATTTATTTGACGAAGAATATATTCGTCGTATGATGCGGATTTACCGCGATACGATTGAAAAAAAATACGACGGAAACGGCATGGTATTATACGCTTCAAAAGCATTTTCTTGCCAAGCGATCTATCGTATTGCAGACGAAGAAAAGATCGGTATCGACGTAGTATCGGGCGGGGAATTATATACCGCGAGAAAAGCGCATTTTCCTATGGAAAAAGTCTATATGCACGGGAATAATAAACTCGATTATGAAATCGGCGAAGCGTTGGACGCAAAAATCGGTTGTATCGTTGCCGACGCGTATTCGGAAATCGATAAAATCGACGCAGAAGCGTACAAGCGTGGTATAAAACAAGACGTTTTATTGCGTATCAACCCCGGGGTAGAGGCGCATACGCACGCGTTCGTGCAAACGGCAACAACCGATAGTAAGTTTGGCTTTTCCATTCAAGACGGTGCGGCGGAAAGAGTAACGGCGTATGCGTTGGCGAAGAAAAATATTTGCTTGAAAGGATACATTGTCATATCGGTTCGCAAATATTTGAAAAGCAATCGTTTGTTATCGCCGTGCAAAAATGTATGCGTTTTGCCGCGGAAATGAAAGAAAAACACAACTTTACTATGCAAACGCTCAATTTAGGCGGTGGCTATGGGGTATGGTACACCGATGAGGATAAAAAGCTTACGCCTGAAAGCTATGCCGAATACGTAGAAACGTTGATTGAGGAAGTAAAAACGCAAGCAAACGAGTTGCATTTACCTTTGCCGTTTTTATTAATTGAACCAGGCAGATCCATCGTTGCCGAAGCGGGTATCACTTTATACACCGTCGGCGCGATTAAGGACATTCCCGGCGTTAAAAAATACGTAGCGGTCGATGGAGGAATGTTTGATAACCCGCGCTATGCGTTATATCAATCGAAATATACGGCGTTGCTTGCCAATCGAGCGAGTGAAGAAGCAACGGAGATTGTTTCCATCGCAGGCAAATGTTGCGAAAGCGGCGATTTGATTGCCGTGAACGTCAATTTACCCAAAGCAAACGCGGGCGATTTGTTGGCGGTGTTATCGACGGGGGCGTATAACTACTCAATGGCGATGAATTATAACCGCAATTTGATTCCGCCTTGCGTACTTGTAAAAGACGGCGAAGGGGAATATATCGTAAAACCGCAGTCGTACGAAGATTTAAACAGAAACGACGTCGTTCCGACGAGATTGCAGAAAAAATAAACCGCGTGCGTATTTTTAGCAGACGATACTTGCAATTTTGAACGGCTTGTGTTATAATGATACAAAGAAGACAGCATTTGCTTGGAGTAATGTAAATGGAAAAGGAAAAGTTAACCGTTGCATCTGTGAGGAATTTTGAAACGGAAGTGGATTATACGACCGTTTTAGATAATTTCGAAGGCCCGCTTGATTTGTTGTTACACCTTATCAAGGAAGAACGGATTGAAATAAAAGACGTGTTCGTATCCAAAGTTACCGAACAATTCTTGTCGTATATGAAAGCGTTGCCGTATTTGGACGTGGAGAAAGCGACCGAATATCTCAATATTGCAGCGACCATCATCGATATCAAGGCCCGTAGCTTATTGCCGCCGCCTGATTTTGACGAGTGGGAAGAAGACAACGGCGATGATTTTGACGATCGTTATAATCCTGAACAAGAGTTGATTCAAGCGTTGGAAGAATATCAAACGGCGAAAAAACTCAGAGAGCGAGAAACGATTGGGTACATATTCAAAGAACCAGACAAAGAATACGCCGCAGTACAAGTAAAATATACCGATATGACGCTGGACGGCTTGGTGGATGCGTTTACGAAAATGATGTTGCGTTTGGAAACCAAGCGCCGCAACAATCCGCCTCCGCGTGAAATCCCCAAAGATACGTTTACCGTACGCGATAAAATTAAGCATATCCGCGAAACGGTGTCGCAAAAAGAATCGATGTATTTTGACGAGTTGTTTGACGAAAATGCCAACACTCCCGAAATCGTGACGACCTTCCAAGCGCATTTGGAACTTTTAAAACATCAATTTGTGATTGCGGAGCAAGAACAACTATTTTCTACCATTGTAATCAAGAAAAATCCGAATAGAAGAGAGGACGAAGAAATTGGAGAAATTGACGAATATAATTGAGGCAATCCTTTTTGCATCCGGCGACGCCGTACCCATCGATTTATTGCGTGAAAAATTAGAAGTTACCAAGCGTCAAGCGGACGATGCGATTGCGAAACTGGAAAAGAAATATACGGGCGAATGCGGTATCCGTTTGTTGCATTTTAATCACAAAGTGCAACTTGCAACCAACCCCGACTATAAGGATCCCGTTTCTTTGGTATTGACGCCGATTCGTGAAAAGGAATTTAC
>JAZSMB010000132.1:0-7826 GCA_045535685.1 Candidatus Scatosoma sp. | reverse complement strand
ACCGCTTGGCCTCCGACTTGCCAAGCCGAAAATTTCCAGTAAAACGGAAGAGGTATTGATGCGCGCGGGTTTGGTAAGCAGCGTTTCTCCCGAAACGTTTAAGCGCACGATGCAGGACGCCGAGCTTTGGAAACGCAAAGGCATTTCCATGTCGCCCGAGTACGTGTACACGCACTTGAACGAAAACGAAATTAAAATTTACGAAAATATCTTTATCGTCACGCTGATTGACAGTATCGACAGCGCTTTGAAACGGTATACGACTTTTTACGGAAATTTAGTGGAAACGTTCGTAGGGCAAGCCGCCCTTTCCCCCGTTCACAGCGACGTGCTTTCGATTTTGCAAAAGGTGGATACGCTGTCAAGAAAACTCAAGCGTATCAAAAATACTTCCTTTTATAAAATCATTCATAAACAATGCCCGCCGTTAAAGACGGTACACCCCACCAACATTTTGCTCAAAGAACGCGCGTATAATATTTGCTATAAGTTCTATCGAACAAGGCGCAGCACGGAAGAACAAACTGCGCCGTACGCGTTCCACATGCATTATTTCGCGCTCGTATTAAAGAGTTTGAAAAAACTCGGTTTCTCGCTCGTTACCAACCGTGCGCTCGGTTGCGACGGCAAAGGGAATTTCTCTATTCAGCCCCTTCGCTTTTCCGTTGCGCAATTTTATCTGGATATTCAGCCGTACGAGCAAAACCGCGGTTTGATTATGCGCGTGACGCACCGTTTCGCTACGGAGCAAACGACAAATACGTCCTCGCATCTGCTTTTGTTCTCTACGGACGCGGAAGCTTTTGCAGACGTTCCAAAAACTGCGCACACCCTCCCCTTTGATACGAAAGCGGCGATCTCGGTATGGAATTTGGCATACTGTAAACCCGATCCCAAACCGATTTTCCGCGGCGCGTTTGAAGAAATATCTATGGTTGAGTGCTGGATACGCACGAAAATGGACACTCTGCTTGCAAGCGAGTTGTATCATACCTATTGCCCTATCTGCGGCAACAAGGGTGCGGATTTAGAAGACGGACACTTTACTTGTAGCGAATGCGGAGCAAAATATACGACCTATCAAGACATTCGTCACCGCGAGCACGTTTGGTTTATCAATCTCACCGACGAAAGCTCGTCGATTGCGCGCTTTGCGCCCATTAAAAAATCCAAGCTGAATACGCTGGAAACGCAAAAGGTAACCTTATGGAAAATGAAACAAAAATCCACGACGAAAACGAAGTAAAAATCGCCGTCGAAATTAAAAATTTAAATAAATCGTACGGTAAAAAACACGTTTTGAAAGGATTGTCTTTAGACGTATATCCCGGGGAGCTTTTCGGCTTTTTGGGCAAGAACGGCGCGGGTAAATCCACCACCATTGATTGTATGATCGGTGCGAAAAACTTTCAATCGGGTTCTATCAAAATCGGCGGGTACGATATCAAAAAAGAACCGCTTAACGCCAAGTATTCGTTTGGCTACGTTCCAAGCGAGCCGACCTGCTACGATACGATGACCGGATACGATTATTTGGAATTTATCGCCAGCATTTACGGCTTGAACGAACGCGAATTTACCGCGTCGTATCAGTATCTTTGCAAGCGTTTGCAACTCGACTTAAACGAGCTTTCCAACCGCACGTCCGCCTATTCGCACGGTATGAAACAAAAGCTGTGCTTGGCGGCGAGTTTGATGCACAACCCCAACATTTGGGTGTTGGACGAACCGACGGTCGGTTTGGATATTATGGCGCAGGAAGAACTCAAAAAGATGATGCGCGAATACGCAAATCACGGAAAAACGGTGTTCGTCACTTCGCACAATATCGACTTGATTTCTAAATTATGCGACCGCGTCGCAATCATTCATAACGGCGTTGTCAACGCGGTGTTCGATTTAAATAAAAACCCCAACAAACGATTGCAACTTCCACGCATTTTCATGGACACTTACGGAGAAAATTAATGCTCAGTCTTCTTTTGAAAGACTTTAAGCTGCTGTTTGGCGGCAAAGGGTCGGTAAAAAAGAATATTCTCTCGGCGATATCGTCTATCTTGATTTTCGCTGTGTTTTTGGTGATTGAAACGTTTATGTTTTCGATGATTTTAAGCAAAATCCGAAACTATAACAACGCAACCATCCCTTTTTTGACGCTCTTTTTGTTTTTTATCTCTCTGGTTATGATTGTGCTGGATTTGATGCAAGCGCATAAACTCTTTTTCAACGAAAAGGATAACGCGCAACTTGTTTTGCATCCCATCTCCAACGGACAACTCATCGGCTCGAAACTGATATTTTTATTTATTTCCCATTTTATAACCACTACTTTGCTTGTGTATCCGCTCATCGTTTCGTATGGGCTGATGGTAGGCAAACCGCCGATGTATTATTATATGGGCGTCTTCTATCCCGTTTTATCGTTCTTGTTTGAAGTGGGCTTGGCGTTGCTGTTGGTGTATCCTTGCAAAATTTTCATCGACTTTTTAAAAAAATACACCGTCGTTCAATTTATCGTTGCGCTGATCGTTATGTGCTTTGCTTGTATAGCGTACAGCACGGTATTGCAATGGTTTATGACGCTCGTCGTCAATAACGATATCGGTGCGTTATTTACCGTTGACGCTATCAATTTTTTAGCCGTTTTACGACGGTTTTTAGTGCCTGCGAACTTCTACGCCGATATCTTTTTCACCGGTGCGACCAACAAGTTTTTGTTCTGCTTCGCTATCTTTGCAGGCTTGTTCGTACTGGGTACGACGCTCGCCGTCACTTGTTTCCATTATTTGCGTTCGTTTAAACTCAGCGACAGAAAAAGAAACAACAAAGTAGTGGGTAAACTCACACCTGAGTGGGCGCTTTTTAAAAAAGAGTGGTTACTCTTGTTCCGTGATTCGAGTAATATTTTCTCTTTCACGGGCTTGCTTATGATACAACCTTTCTTGGTATACGTCGTCGTCCATTCGCTCAATACGGTATTTTCATCGGGTACGTTCGCCTATTATATGAGTGCGTTTCCCGAGCTTATCCCCCTTTTGGATATGCTCATCGTTATGTTATTTTCCGTTATCATCAGCGCGGGCGCAAACGATTTCTTCCAAAAAGAAGAACGCACGATGCGTATCATTAAAACGATACCCGTATCTTTAAAAACGCAGGTATTTATCAAGATTGCCGTGCCTTGCATACTCTCGTTTTTCTCGCTGATCGTGACGACGCTGACGCTGTGGATTTCGGGAACGGTATCTTTCTTAACGTTTGCATTTTCTACATTGCTGACCACCATGCTTTTAATCACGTTCATCGTGCTTTCGCTAAAAGAACAATTTGCTTTGCAACGCACGCACGCGCAAGAATCGGCTATGACTTCTATTTATGCGTATTTATTGCCCATTCTCTTCATCGCCGGTTCGATTGCAGGCACAGTGTACGGCTTGCCTCTTTGGGCGGCGTATATCATCGGTATCGTATTTTTTGGAATCCTTGCGTTGCCGCATTTTATCAACTTAAAAAAGAAAATCGTATCCGGTTTCTTGGATATGGAGCCTATTCACTAATATGAAAAAGAAAAACCTTGCCATCATCTTAATATTGCCCTTTATCCTTTCGCTGCTTGGCGTAGCGACGGTTAAGGTCACTTTAAAAACGTTCCATCACGATATTTCGTATATCGAATGGAACTATAACGACGTGGAAGCGTTTAAGCTCGTCGAAGGCAAGAGTTACCCCTTGCACGCCACCGGCGTGAATACTTCCAACTACCCCTTATCCGAAGGTAACGAGTTGGTTTGGTCGTCCAGCGATACGAACGTAGCGGAAATCGTCAAAGAAGAAAGCGGCTACGTTTTATATCCGATTACGGAAGGTCGCGTGACGATTACCTGCGCCAACGAAAAAGGCAACGTTTCCCGTCGAATGACCGGCGTTATCTACGAAACGGGCGCTATCCTTTCGATGACGGAAATTCAAAGTTCGCAAAACAATATCGACGATACCGTCTATTTTGGTATGTACGATTTGGTAGGCGGACAAAAGCAAGTGGCGCAAGTTGCTTTTAAAATTCAATGTATCCCAAGCTCCATGCAAAACACGTTGGAACTGACGGAATACTCGGAGAACGTGCGTTTCGATTTGGAATCGTCCACTTTAACCGTTCTTTCGGCAGGCGAGGCGTATTTTACGCTTACCGCAACGATGTCGGGTGCGAAATTGAGTGAAACGTACTCGTTTACCGTTGTTGACGAGGGCGTAAACGTATATACCTACGACGATTTGCTCTATTGCACCAACCGCTCGGCAAACGGCGAAGTGATCGTGCTTAGAAAATCGTTCGAATCGCTCTCCAACGTATATAATTGCGACGAGTACGGCAAACCCATTTTATCGAACGGGAAGATGACTCGCCGTGCGGGCAATAACGTAGAGTTGTTTGGCAACTATAACCAAGCCAACCATCAATACACGTTCGCTCGCGAAGTATATTCCTTCCCCACCACGTACAACAAAGAATATATCAAACAATGGAACGCTTTTGCGTCCAAAAACAGCAGTAAATACAAATCGATTAGCGATACCGTACACGCAGGTTTGCGTATTCAAAAAGACGTTTACGGTAACGGTTATACGCTCAATTTCCATAATTTGACGTATCCGTATGCTTCACATTTGGTACAAGGTCAAATCGTACCTAAACTGAACGAGCACAACTTATTTAGAGGTCCTTTGCCCTTCTACACGTTAGGCGATCCCAACGCCCTGCCTTTGATATCCGCTTTCGGACAGGATAACGTGGGTATGTACGTAGACGGCGCAAACGCGACCATCAATGACGTAAACGTGGTCGGCTGCGAGTTTGGCAGCAGTATCACCAACCTCGACACGGTCGGCAACGTAATGGAAATTGCGGCAAACAACGTCACTTTGAAAAATTCCGTACTCAAAAACGGTAAAAACGTCGTGCGCTGTTTCTCGGCTCAAGACGTGACGATCGAAAATTGCTTGCTTTCCAACTCCCGTAACTTCCTTTTGGCGGTGGGCTGTAACGAGTTTATTCCCGTCAAGGACGAAACGGCGCGTACGTTATATACGGGCGAAGGAAATACCGTAAGCGAGAATCTGAAAACGTATTTATCCGTTCCCGCAAAACCTTCGCTTTTGGGCGCGACGAGTGCAGGCGATATCTTCATGACGCAATACCTGCTCAACGCAGTAGAAGAACAAACGGCGAAAAAAGCGGTGCAAGCGTTGCAAGACGCTCTCAATGCGGACGCGGACAGCGTAAAAACCGATTATAAGGGAAGTTTGATTGTTTCGGATACCCTCTTTTATAAGAGCGGTATTACGCCGATTGCAATGGAATCGTATTTCAACGGACCTTTCTTGTATTCGGCAGCCCCCTCTATCATCGGCGCGTTGTTCGGGCAACATCAGCCGGAAGGCAAACCGATTGCGCCCCTGCTCCCCACCAAACTTTCGGGGACGAGTTATCCGTTCTATTTAACGCTAAGCGGCGCAACGAAATTCTACGATTATAAAACGGCGGACGAAATGGATTTATCCGGCTTAATCAGCGAAAACATTTCCGTCGTTACGCAAGATATTTTCGGAGAAGCCAAGCACGTGGATATCGAAGATATCTTCCCCATCAAATCGCTGTTATACGCGCAAGCGTCGAACACCTCCGCTTTGCATAGCGCAAACGGAAAACAATATCTCAACATTCCCATCGCATTTTACGGCGGGGCAGTAAATAACTCCGTGGTCAACACCGATAATTTGGAAACGCCTATTTCCGTTTCTCTCGCGCCCGATTGGATTACGCACTTTTTGAAAATGGAACAAGGGGACGGCTCGACGAATATCGATATCACGGATACCGCGTTCGTTAAGAGTTTGATGCAACGTACGGTAACTGCGGTTGCAGGGTTTGATCCTTTCCGCTTCGAATGCGTTGGCAACGGCGTATTGTTTGGAGAACAACCGGACGTATCCCAACTTAGAAATCAACATGTAAGGAATAAAAGCAGATGAAAAAGACTTTTTTAGCTATTGCAACCACCGCTATCGTCGGTTTTTCCGCGCTGTTTGGCGGTTGTAGCGGGTTCATTATGTCGGAAAGCAAAGAAATCGACGACATCAAGGCAACCGTATTAGGCGACGGTAAAACGCAAATTACCATCACGTACGTGGATAACTTGTATCCCCCGCTCGTATTTGAAATTCCCAAAGGCGAAACGGGCGTTGCAGGTCCAAACGGTAACGGCATTAAAACGTTTGAAGAAAAAACAGACGAAACGACGGGCGAAAGATATATCCTCGTGACGTTTACCGACCCCTCCATTCCCGAACAAATCATTCCCATCGTAGACGGCACAAACGGCGTTTCTATCGTGGACGTAAAATCGGAACCGCGCGAGGACGGCAGCGGCGAACTGGATCTCGTCGTATACTTGAGTAACGACACCGTATTGCGCTTGCCTATGCCTGCGGGTAAGGACGGCGATAAGGTAAGCATTACCAAAGACGAAACGGACGGCGTACTTTCTTTGCTGGTGACAATTACCAAATACGACGGCAGTACGGTAGAAGAAAAAGTAATTATCCCCCGCGGAGAACAAGGCGTAGGCATTCAAGCCATTCAATCCACGCAATCGAGTACGAAATATTCGGTAACCTTCCATTACACGGACGGCAACAGCGAAACGATTGATTTCACGCGTCCCAACACTTGGTTAAAGGATACCAAAAAACCCGACGATAGCGTGGGCTTGGACGGCGATTTCTGCTTCGATACCGTTAACGATATTATCTATATCCGCGAAGGCGGTTCTTGGATAGAGTTCTTGAATTTCGGCGATAAAAAACCTACTCAATATCCCGTGTATTTTCACGTTGAATCGGCAGACATTACTTTAAGCGGAAACCAAAATATCTTTAACGTCAACGGCAACTTTGCTTCTAACGGTCATACCGTTCCGCTTGCATTCAGAGATGGATACAACTTTATCGGTTGGTTTACCACCAGAGAACCCGACCTGCGTATAAACAGCGCTTTCACCGATTTAACGCTTGTTTCCGGTAGATTGGATTTGTATCCTTACTTTGAGAAAATCGGCGAATAAACCCCAAATAAACGGCTTTAAACGAATACCGCACTCCTTTTTCGGGAGTGCGGTCGTTTTTTATACTCCAACGCCGATTAAGCAGGCGTTCATTGATTTTCCAGCCAACGTATGGCGATATGCGCATATACGGCGCTGCCCACGTGTAAGGCGTTTTCGTCAAACGCCGTCTTGGGATGATGCAACGGATAAACGTAGCCGTCTTTACTTTCCCCTGCCGATAACGCCATCATTACGGACGGAATTTTGTGAGAAATATACGCAAAATCTTCAGACCCGCCGCTGTTTTCTTTATCGCCGCCGCCCAAATCGCTTGCCAAATGCGCCCGTTCGTTTCCCAATAAACGTTTCACGTTCTCGCAAGCGAACGCAGATAGATTTGCATCGTTGACAAGGGTAGGACAACCGCCGCCATATTCGATTTTCACTTTCGCACGAAACGCCTTTGCTACGTTTTTGACAATCTCTTCCATACGCGATTTTACGCGCGTGCGTACTTTTTCGTCAAACGCGCGCAAACTCCCTTTCAAAATAGCGGTATCCGCGATTACGTTGCCCGCGTCCTGCGTTTGCAAACTCCCTACGGTTAATACGGCGGGTTGCGAAATAGCAATTTCCCGCGCGGAAATTTCTTGCAAAGCAAGCGTAATATGCGCCGCCACCGACAGCGCGTCGATTCCGTTCCAAGGCGCAGAGCCGTGACAG
>JAZSMB010000143.1:0-2518 GCA_045535685.1 Candidatus Scatosoma sp. | reverse complement strand
AAGGTAGAACCCGGTTCGTAAATATCGCAAACAAGCGCGCTCCGCGAAAGTTTATTAAGTAGTTCTATATCGTTTCTGGGAATATCGTTCAAGTCGTACGAAGGCGCGTTTGCAAGCGCAAGCACTTCAAAGTTATTTACGTCCAGCACGATACAGGACGCGGAGGCGGGCTGATAGGTTAATAATACTTTTTCCAGCGCGCTTTCTGCGATTTGTTGGATGCCGTAATCGATGGTCAGCTCTACGTTATAGCCGTTTTCCGCAGGCACGTACGCCGCTACGCTGTCTTTGATTTCGATGCCTACGAGGTCGGTTTCGTATAAAAGTTCGCCGTTTTTGCCCGATAACACGCTATTATAATATTTTTCTATCCCCGTTACCCCTACTCCGTCTGAGGAAGTGAACCCCAGCACTTGGCAAAGGGCGTTGTTTTTGGGATACGCGCGCAGATTATCGCGAGAAAAATAAACGCCGTCGAGCGATTGCGCGGAAAGCGTTTCGATACCGCTTTTTTCTATCTTTTTGGCAATCGTCACTTCCGATACTTTTTTCTTGGTGAGTTTTTCGTAAATTTGCTCGCTATCCAAGCCCAACGCCTGACCAAGCGCGTTGGAAACGGCGCGTTTATCTTTGATGGCGTTCGAGCGCGCAAAAACGGTGTAAGCGGTGTCGTTATCTGCTAAAACAACGCCGTTTCGATCGGTAATTTTACCGCGCTGGGCTACGATGGGGATCTCGCGCGTCCATTGATCGAGCGCGCGATAATTGAGTTCTTCTTGCCAAAATACTTGAATATACAAAAATCGGGCGCATAAAAAGCAAAAAAGAAAGGTTATCGCCAAGCTAATGGCAAATAACCTCTTTCGTAAAATGGATATGGAAAATTGTCGATCTTGACGTTGAATAATAAAATCCTCCGTGTTTGGGATTTTATATATTCTATTAGTCAGCCAAAGGAATCATTCCCTCGGAAATGATATAATCCATAATCGTTTGATCGGACGTCGCGTTTTCGATACGGCGTTGGATTTCTTCGTTCTTTTCCATAAGTTCTTCGCGCTTTTGTTCTAAATTGCGAAGTTTGATATTCTTTTGATTGATCAAGTGCGAGTTTACGCAAATAACCGATAACATAACCGTCACTACCGCGCCGAAAATCGCCAAAGCGCGCTTTGCAAACGTGCTGAGCGAATAGCTTTCTTCTACCGCCGCCACAGCCGTAGGCGCTTGCATGATTTGCGGCATTTCCATAGGCGCAACGGGCGCAAACGCCGTCGCTTGTTCTTCTACCGCTTGGAATTTGTCCGTCGTGAAAACGGGCGTTTCGATGCGCTCGCGAACGTACTCGGTCACTTGAGGAACTTGCTCTACGGCAGGAACGGATTCTACGGGAGTAGTAAACGAGGGTCTTTCGGGCGCGAGAACGGACGCGCGAACGGTGTAATTGGTCGCGTTTTGCGTCGTTTGTGCAAATTGTCTTTCTTCCGCGTCGCGAAGACGACGGTAACGTTCTTGAATGCCTGCGTTATGCAACTGTGCCGCTCTATCTTGCGTAGTCGTTTGCAATTGTTCGTTTTCTAATAACGTAGCCATAACCGCTCCTCCCTGTTTGTTCCCTTATCTATATTAAAAATAAAGTGTATTCGTATTAAATAATCCGCTCGGCAATACGCAATTTTGCGCATTTGCTTCTCGAATTGTACTCTAATTCTTCATCCGTTGCCGTAATCGGCTTTTTGGTGAGAATTTTAATTTCCGGTTTTTTACCGCACACGCATACGGGGAAGTTCCCGGGACACGTGCAAGGATTTTCCATTTGTTTGAACGCTTCTTTTACAATTCTATCCTCCAACGATTGGAAGGTCAAAATGACGATGCGTCCGCCCTTTTTTAAGCGACGGGTTAAGCCGAAAACCAAGTCGGACAAGCCGTCTAATTCGCCGTTGACTTCGATACGCAACGCTTGGAAGCTCTTGCGTTCGCAAGGCGCGCCGTATCTGAATTTCGCAGGAATACTCTTTTGAATGATTTGCGCAAGCTCGCCCGACGTTTTTAAGGGCTTGTCCGCGCGATACGCGACGATGTTTCTTGCAATTTGCCGCGCAAACGTTTCTTCGCCGTACGTTTTTAAGATGTACGCTAATTTTTCTTCTGAATAGGTATTGACTACGATTTCCGCCGTCAAAGGCGCGGTTTGGTCCATACGCATATCCAAGGGTGCGTCCGCTTGGCGGTAAGAAAATCCTCTATCGATATCGTCGATTTGATGAGAAGAAATACCAAAGTCGAGCAACGCGCCGTCAATTTTATCCACGCCCGCTTGCGCGAATACGCGCTCGAAGTTTTTATAGTTGGATTTATAGATGGTAAATCGACCGTCAAACTCGCTTAAACGCTTGCTCGCAGCCGCAATCGCCTCGTCGTCTAAATCGGTTGCGATGAGTTTTCCGTTCGGGCTCGTCCGTTTTAAGATTTCGTACGAATGTCCCCCGCCGCCGATCGTGCCGTCAAACCAAAC
>JAZSMB010000053.1:0-4033 GCA_045535685.1 Candidatus Scatosoma sp. | reverse complement strand
TCACAGAACGACATGGCTACGATCCGACTTGTGCGCAAGGGAACCGCCCAACCATTTTACCGCACTTTCCTTTGCCGTCCAATGGCGTAAAAACGTTTGCGTATCAGTAATTTCTTTTCGCTCATTCGTCGAAAACCGCTTGACGATCGGCGTATAATCGACGGTGCGGTCGATGCGTTCCGCGTCAATCCCCACGTTTTCGTTAGATACCGCGATAAACAGCTTGTTATCGGTATGCGCGATAGAAAAAAACAAGGGCAGGGCTTGCCCACCGACCAAAAAGGGTTTCCCGTGGTCGCCGCGCTCTATTTGCGCGTTTTCCATTTGAAAATATTTACTCAAAACGTCTTTAACCGCTATTTCGCTTGTCGGATAAGCGTTTTGGCTAACAATAAAAATTTTTTCCATACGAAAACCATTATAACAGGAGATAAAAAAAATGTCAAGAGCAGAAAAGGCAAAAGAATATTTTTTGCAAGGCTACGCTTGTTCGCAGGCAGTTGCACTCGCCTTTGTGGACGTAATGAAAATAGAGAGAGCGGACGTGATTAAATATATGTTACCGTTTGGCGGAGGAATGGGGCGCTTGCGCTTAACGTGCGGCGCGGTCAGCGGCATGGCGTTCGTCATCGGCACGTTGTTTTCAAAATCGGAAAATACGCCCGAAAACAAAAAGGAAATATACGCAATTACGCAAAAGCTGTGCTTGCAATTTAAAGAAGAATGCGGCGGCTTGATTTGCGCCGACTTATTAAAATCGATGAAAGTCCCCGTCGAAGTAGGCGGTGTAGCGGAGGAGCGCACCGGCGAGTATTATAAAAAGCGTGCCTGCGCCGATATCGTAGCAACAGCAACGAGAATTTTAGAAGATTACTGTAAAGAACAAGGCGTTTTGTAAAAATAACGAATAAGAAAAAACCGTGCGTAACACAAACACTACGCACGGTTATTTTTATTTATTGCTCTTGGATACGTTGAAATAATATTCGACCACGTCGCCGTCTTGCATCACGTATTCTTTCCCTTCCGAACGAACTTTGCCTTTTTCTTTCGCCGCGGGGATCGAGCCAAGTTCAACGAGCGTTTGCCAGTTAACGACGTCCGCGCGGATAAATCCCTTTTCAAAATCAGTATGGATTTTGCCTGCCGCTTGCGGTGCTTTCGTGCCGTTGACGATCGTCCAAGCTCGCGTTTCCTTTTCTCCTGCCGTAAGGTAAGAAATTAAGCCGAGCAAAGCATACGATTTTTTAATTAAACGGTCAAGTCCGCTTTCGCCAAGCCCAAACTCTTCCATGAAAATTGCTTTGTCTTCCGGTTCCATTTGCGAAAGCTCTTCTTCCGTTTTTGCGCAGATGACTAACACTTCCGCGCCTTCTTTTGCCGCAAATTCCTTTACGAGATTGACAAAGTGGAGTTCGTTTTCGTCTTTCCCCATATCGTCTTCTTGAATGTTTGCCGCGTAAATAACGGGTTTTACGGTCAGTAAGAAACAATTTTTCATAAATTCTTGTTCTTCGTCCGTCATAGGGAAATTACGCGCCGGTTTTTCGCCTTCGAGGTGGGTGTATAAACGTTCGAGGAAAGCGTATTCTTCTTGCGCTTTCTTATCCGCTCCGCCGCGCGCTTGTACCTTTACTTTATTCATACGGTTTTGTACCGCTTCCATGTCCGACAACACAAGTTCCAAATTGATGGTTTCGATATCGCTTACGGGATCGATTTTGTTATCCACGTGCGTGATATTGCTGTCTTCAAAACAACGTACCACGTGCACGATTGCGTCTACTTCACGG
Source organism: Candidatus Scatosoma sp. (assembly GCA_045535685.1). Taxonomy (GTDB): domain Bacteria; phylum Bacillota; class Clostridia; order Christensenellales; family Borkfalkiaceae; genus Scatosoma. Next base: position 2,240 of record JAZSMB010000053.1, on the reverse strand, counting down.
ATATGGGAAAGGAATTTATTGCCCAGGCCTTCGCCTTTGGACGCACCTTTTACAAGCCCTGCGATATCTACGAACTCGATAACGGCAGGGGTTACTTTTTTACTATCATAGAGCGCGGCGAGCTTATCCAAACGCTCGTCGGGTACGGCAACGACGCCCACGTTGGGTTCGATGGTACAAAACGGATAGTTCGCACATTCCGCACCTGCGTGTGTAATTGCGTTAAAAAGAGTGGATTTGCCAACGTTGGGCAGACCGACAACACCTAATTTCATATCAAATACTTCCTTTTGAAAGGCGTACAATCGCCCTTCGCTACATTTATCCCGTCTATTATAATACAAAAAAAATTTTTTGGCAAATTAAAGTTGGCTAAATTGAAAAAATAGTTGCTCAAATTAAAAAAATATGGTATATTATTGTAGATAAGCACAAAAAGATAGGTGAAAGTATGGATTATAAGAAACATATCGCGCAAAAAATCAAGGTAGAAGGGGTTAGCGAGCAAGAAATTTACGATATGCTTGCATTGCCTCCTAATACGGAAATGGGCGATTACGCGCTCCCTTGTTTTAAATTTGCGAAACTTTTAAGAAAAAGCCCCGTTATGATCGCGGAAGAATTAAAAAACAGCTTGCAAACGGACGAAGTCGTTTGTGAAATTTCCGCAATCAACGGTTATTTAAATTTCAAAATCGATAAAAACGCGTTCGTGAAAGAAACGTTGGATAAAATTCTTGCGCAAGGAGATCACTACGGCGCAAGCGAAGAAGGACAAGGCAAAGCGGTTTGTATCGACTACTCGTCTATCAATATCGCAAAACCTTTCCATATCGGACATTTATCGACCACCGTTTTGGGCGGTGCGCTGTATCGCATTTATAACTTTTTAGGATATAAAGCCATCGGTATCAACCATTTGGGCGATTACGGCACGCAGTTTGGCAAGCTGATTTCCGCGTTCAAGCGTTGGGGGGATAAAGAAACGGTAGAAAAGGGCGGTATCCGCGCTTTGAACGAATTATACGTGCGTTTCCATCAAGAGGCGGAAACGCATCCCGAGTACGACGACGAGGCGCGTGCATACTTTAAGCGTATCGAACAAGGCGATGAAGAGTGTTTAGAGCTTTTCACGTGGTTTAAAGAATTAACGCTCAAAGACGTACAAAAAATTTACGATATGCTGGATATCCACTTCGATTCGTACGCAGGGGAAAGCTTTTTCTCGGATAAAATGGCGCCCGTTGTGGAAGAACTCAAAGAAAAGGGCTTATTGCAAGAAAGCCGCGGGGCACAAGTGGTTGACTTGGAAACATACGGCATGCCGCCTTGTATGATATTAAAATCGGACGGCAGCTCGCTGTACGCCACGCGCGATATGGCGGCGGCTACCTATCGTAAAAACGAATACGATTTTTATAAATGCTTATACGTTGTAGCATACCAACAAAACTTGCACTTTAAGCAGTTTTTCAAGGTACTCGAACTTATGGGCAAAGACTGGGCGAAAGATCTCGTACACGTAGCGTACGGTATGGTGTCTTTGGAAGAAGGCACGATGTCCACGAGAAAGGGCAACGTCGTATTTTTGGAAGACGTAATCAATAAATGCATCGAAAAAGCGTATATGATTATCGACGAAAAGAACCCGAATTTGGAAAATAAAGAAGACGTTGCGGAAAAAGTGGGTGTCGGCGCGGTTATTTTCGGTGCGCTGTATAACAACAAAATTAAAGATATCGTGTTCTCTTATGATAAAGTGTTAAACTTTGAAGGGGAAACGAGTGTTTACGTGCAATACACCTGCGCGCGTGCAAAATCCGTTTTACAAAAGGGCGGTATGCCGACCGCATACGAACTTCCCACGTTGACGGCGGAAGAGATCGAGCTAGTGAAAGCGCTTTCGACCTTTGCGGAAACGGTGCAGGCGGCGGCGGAAAAATACGAACCGTCACTCATTGCGCGTTTTGCCGTGGACGTTTCGCAAAAGTTCAACAAATTCTATTTCGATTGCAAAATTTTGGCAGCGGAAGACGAAAAAACGAAGAACTTCCGTTTAACGCTTACGCAAGCGACGCTGCAAACACTCAAAAACGCCTTTGCGCTTTTGGGGATTGGTATTCCTGATAAGATGTAAAATGGAATGGCGTAAAGGAAAAGTTCTTGACGGGCTTTTCCTTTTTTATATGCAAAGAAATTTAAAATATTCTTTATTTTTCAAAATTATATAAGAAATTTCT
>JAZSMB010000029.1:0-2907 GCA_045535685.1 Candidatus Scatosoma sp. | reverse complement strand
TGCAGGGATTCCGTCGGTGGTTTACGGCTTTTTCAATATCGTATTCTTATTGCCTTTACTTGCGAATTTTGCCCCGAATAACGGAAGCGGACTTCTTGCAACGTCGCTTATCTTGGGTATAATGATTATGCCCACCGTCGTTTCCCTTTCAAAAACAAGCTTGGAAGCAGTCCCACGCTCTTATTATGAAGGTGCGCTTGCTCTTGGCTCTACGCACTCGCAAGCGGTTTTTGGCACGGTAACGAAAGCGGCAAAATCAGGTGTAACCGCTTCTCTTGTTTTGGGTATTGGACGTGCGCTTGGCGAAACAATGGCAGTTGTAATGGTTGCAGGTAATTCCGTCGCTTATCCCGATTCGCTCTTTAATAGTTTCCGTGTTTTAACGGCAAATATCGTTATGGAAATGGGCTATGCAGGCGAAGTTCAACAAGGCGCACTTGTTGCTACGGGTGTAATTTTGCTTGTATTTGTACTTATCGTAAATCTTGTATTTGGGGCTATCACGAAAAAAGCAATCAAAAGCGCGGTGGACGGTAAAAGTGTATTTTCAAAAATCTTTAAGAAAAGCGAAAAAACAAAGAAAATTACTTTTTGGACGAAGTGCAAAGATAAAATCGCAGGTTTTAAGTATAAAATCAAAACGGCAAATATAGGCGCAGGTGTGGCAATAGGCGCAGGTATTTTTGCAGGTACGGTATTGCTTCTCGTAATAGGCTTTATCTTTGTTAAAGGTTTCCCGACACTTATATCAAGCCCACACTTGCTTTTTGGCAAATACGAGTTTGACAGCGAAAAAATCACAATATTGCCGTCTATCATTACAACGCTTATGACGGTTGGATTGAGTTTGCTTATCGCCGTTCCTATCGGACTTTGCACGGCAATTTTCTTAAACGAATACGCAAAGAAAAACAATTTCTTTATCAAAATGATTCGTGGAGCAATCGACTTACTTAACGGCGTTCCGTCTATTGTTTATGGCTTATTTGGTATGATAACGTTCGTTGCGTTGATTGGCGGTACAAGCTCCATTTTGGCAGGTACGCTCACAATAAGCATAATGCTACTTCCCACAATCGTGCGTTCTACCGAAGAAAGTTTGAAATCGGTGCAAGACAGTTTACGTGAAGGAAGTCTTGCACTTGGCGCAGGAAAAATGAGAACTATTTTCAAAATCGTGTTGCCGTCCGCGCTTCCCGGCATTATGTCTGCCATTATTTTAAGTATGGGTAGAGTAATTGCGGAATCCGCACCGTTTATTTACACAATGGGTTCGGTAATATCCGCAACCCCTACGGGTTATTTAGACAGTAACGCAACGCTTGCGGTTGCACTCTATCGACTTTCGGGCGAAGGTTGGTACGTAAATGAAGCATATGCTACGGCAGTCGTTTTGATTATACTCGTGCTTGGGTTAAACCTTTTGGCGGAACTTATCGCAGGGAAACTCAACAAGAAATTACAAGGAGATAAATAATGAAAAAAACAAAAGAAACAAACGAATACGGTCAAAATATATCCGTTAGAAACGCTAATCTTTGGTATGGCGATTTTCAAGCGATTAAAAATATCAGCGTAGAAATTCCTGAAAAGCAGGTAACGGCGTTCATCGGTCCGTCGGGTTGTGGTAAATCCACTTTCTTAAAATGTTTTAACCGTATGAACGATTAGGTGGACGGTTGCAAAATCGAAGGCGAATTTTACGTGGGAGCAACGGATATTTACGGCAAAATCGACGTAAACGAACTCCGTAAAAACGTTGGTATGGTATTTCAAAAGCCCAACCCGTTCCCGATGAGTGTTTATGATAATATCGCGTATGGACCGAGAACGTTCGGCATTACAAAACACGCGGATTTAGACGAAATCGTGGAAAAATCCTTAAAACATGCGGCTATGTGGGACGAACTCAAAGACCGTCTTAACAAATCGGCGTTAGGGCTTTCGGGCGGTCAGCAGCAACGCCTTTGTATCGCTCGTTCTTTGGCGGCAAAACCAAAAGTTCTTTTAATGGATGAGCCGACAAGCGCGCTCGATCCTATTTCTACGGGTAAAATCGAAGAACTTATGGAAGAACTTAAAAAGGATATTACTATTGTTATCGTAACCCACAATATGCAACAAGCAACCCGTATTGCCGACAAAACTGCCTTCTTCCTTTTGGGCGAACTTATTGAATACGGCGACACCGACGATATATTTACTTCCCCAAAAGATGAACGCACCGAACGTTATATTACGGGTAGATTTGGTTGATACCTGTCATATTATTGATTTTTTTTGTAAAAAAATAGTATAATAAAGGAGTAAAGACAAATGTCTATAAGAAAAATATTTGAAGAAGAACTTGCTGGGTTAAAGACCGAGCTTGTGGAAATGTGCCGTTTAACAGAGCAAATGATTGAAAATGCCATTACCGCACTTGTCAACCGTGATAGAGAACTTGGAAAAAGTATCGGGCAAATGGATAAGCGTGTTGACGAATATGAAATGGATATCGAAAAACGCTGTATGCGAATACTACTCAAGCAACAACCCGTTGCAAAGGATTTTAGAGAGGTTTCTACTGCTCTTAAAATGATAACGGATATCGAACGCTTTGGCGATCAAGCAAGTGATATTGGCGATTTGGTTTGCACTATGCCGGGCGAAAAGTATATTAAAAAACTTACGCACATTACCGCAATGGGAAATCTTGCCGTAAAAATGGTTAGAGAAAGCGTAAATTCGTTTATTAATAACAATAAAGCCCTTGCCGACGAAGTAATTAAACTTGACGACGAAATGGACGAAATGTTTTTAGCCGTTAAAAGCGATTTAATAGAACTTATTAAAAAAGACGGAAAAAATGGCGACCAAGCAATTGAACTTATGATGGTTGCAAAGTATTTAGAACGTATCGGTGAC
>JAZSMB010000149.1:0-6671 GCA_045535685.1 Candidatus Scatosoma sp. | reverse complement strand
TATATCGAACAGGGCGGTACGAACGTTTCGGGCGGACAAAAACAGCGCCTTTGTATCGCGCGTGCACTCCTTAGAAAGCCCAAAGTGCTGATTTTGGACGACTCCACTTCTGCGGTGGATATGAAAACGGACGCGCTCATTAGAAAAGCGTTTGCGGGGGAAATCCCCGATACGACGAAAATTATCATCGCGCAACGTGTGGCGAGTGTGGAACACGCCGACAAAATCGTCGTACTCGACGGCGGTAAAATTATCGCTTGCGGCAACCACGAAACGCTCATTAAAGAAAGCGAAATTTACCGTGAAATTTACGAAGCGCAAACGAAAAGCAAAGAAACGGAAGGAGGGCAAGCAAAATGAGCGAACAAGTAACGCAAAAACAAGAAGAACGCGTGCGCCCCATCCGTCCCATGCGCGGCGGCAGAGGAATGCCCGTACCCAAAGGCGCAATTAAAAAAGGTACGTTTCCTCGCCTTTTAAAAATGCTGGTTAAAAACTTCAAATGGCGGCTCGTAATCGCGCTTGTTTGTATCATTATTACCGCTTCGGGGAATTTGGTTTCGTCTATTTTCTTACAAACGCTCATCGACGAAATTATTCCGCAAGGGGTGGCGAACGGATACGCCGCGATTGCGCAAAAATTGATTGGAATGATTGCAACCATGGCAGGCGTGTACGCGATCATCGTTATTTCATCGTTTACGTACAACCGCATTATGGCAACCGTTACGCAAGGTATGCTCTATCGTTTGCGTGCGGAAATGTTTAACAAAATGCAAACGCTGCCCATTAAATATTTCGACACGCACGCGCACGGCGAAATTATGAGTACCTACACCAACGACACGGACGCGACAAGACAACTCATCGGACAGTCTATTCCGTCGCTGATTACCAACTCGTTTACGCTGTTATTCTCGGTGGGGTTGATGCTTTGGTATAGCGTATGGTTGTCGCTGGTCATGGCGCTGGGTACGTTCGCGATGACCTTTATCATCAAGAAAATCGGCGGCGGCAGCGCAAAATACATGGTTGCCCGTCAACGCTCGCTTGCAAAAGCGGAGGGCTACGTCGAAGAAATGATGAAAGGTCAAAAGGTGGTCAAAGTATTCACGCACGAAGAAAAAGCGAAACAAGAGTTCGACGCGTTAAACGAACAACTCAACAGCGACAGCGTAAAAGCGAATACGTACGGCAACATTTTAGGCCCGATTTTGGGTAATATCGGTAACTTTAACTACGTTATTTTAACGATTATCGGCGGTATTATGCTGACGGCGGCGGTACCCAACGTGGGTTTGGAAAGTATTTTTGTCGGAATACAAACGCTGAGCGTAGGTATTTTGGTTGCGTTTTTGGGTATGTCGAGAAACTTTACGATGTCCGTTAACCAAATGTCGCAACAAGTTTCGATGATCGCGATGGGTTTGGCGGGTGCGAGCCGCGTATTTACGCTTATGGACGAAGAATCGGAAAAAGACGCCGGGTACGTAACGCTCGTCAATGCGAAAACGGACGAGAACGGCAACCTGACGGAAACGGACGAACATACGGGCGTTTGGGCGTGGAAACATTATCATAAAGAAGATAATACGACTACGTATACGCAGCTCAAAGGCGATATCGTAATGGATATGGTGGACTTTGGGTATACGGAAGAAAAACAGGTGCTTACCGATATATCGTTATACGCTCGGCCCGGTCAAAAAATCGCGTTCGTAGGCGCGACGGGCGCAGGGAAAACCACGATTACCAACCTTATCAACCGTTTCTACGACATTGCCGACGGTAAAATCCGCTACGACGGCATCAATATCAATAAAATCCGAAAAAGCGATCTTCGCCGTTCGCTGGGTATCGTTTTGCAAGACACCAACTTATTCACGGGTACGGTTATGGAGAATATCCGCTACGGCAGATTGAATGCAACGGACGAAGAGTGTATGGCGGCGGCGAAACTTGCCAACGCTGACGACTTTATTTGTCGTTTGCCCGACGGCTATAATACGATGCTGACCAACAACGGCGCGAATCTTTCCCAAGGTCAGCGGCAACTACTCTCGATTGCGCGCGCGGCGGTAGCCGACCCTCCCGTAATGATTTTGGACGAGGCAACGTCGTCGATCGATACGCGTACGGAAGCGCTCGTGCAAGACGGCTTGGATAAACTCATGCACGGTAGAACGGTGTTCGTCATCGCGCATAGATTATCGACCGTGCGCAACTCCAACGCGATTATGGTGCTTGACCACGGCAAAATTATCGAGCGCGGTACGCACGAACAGCTCATCGAGCAAAAGGGAACGTATTATCAGCTTTACACCGGCGCATTTGAGCTGGAATAAGCGGGGCAGGTATGCGATGAATTGAATGATTAGCCGATAAAAAGGCATAAAAAAACTATCCATCTATGTTTGATGGATAGTTTTTTTGTTTGCTGGTAAACGTAAATGTCATTCTGAGCGGAGCGAAGAATCTAAAGAAAGATTCTTCATTACGCTTACGCTACATTCAGAATGACAAAACAAGCGTTTTAAAAAACCTAAAAAACGGATTTGTTTACTTTAAGCATAAAATTTCGTTAGCGTCTAAATCTAAAATTTTACAAAGATTAGCAAGCGTATCTAACGCGGGCAACGCTCTACCCGAAATATACTGTGTTATCGTCGGTTGTGAAACGCCCAACCGCTTTGCTAATTCCGTCCTAGTTAATCCACTATAAGTAATTGCTTGTACTAATCGCTCTCTTATCATATTTAATGAAATTTCCATAAAATCACCTCTCTATAATTATATAAGCAACGCCTAATTTTTGCTTGACATATAGGCATTGCCTATGATATTATATATATAATTTATAAAAAGGAGCGCACAATGACTATCAAAGAAGTATTTTTGGAAAAATTGCGGTTGGAAAGGAAATGGAAACGCTATTCGGTGGAACGATTAGAAAAAGAACTGGGTTGGAAGAAACAAATGCTGTTCGATATAGAAAAAGGGGAACGGGATATAACGGTAATGGAGTTTTTGCAATTTTGCGATACTTTGTCTATTTCGCCTGCGGAAATGTTTCTTTTTATCGATATTGCCGACAATGCTATGCATAGAAGAGTGTTTCGAAAAGTAAAAACAATGACGAAAAAAGAAGCGGCGGTCGTCAATATGTTTTGCAACGTGGTTTTTGCTCTATTTGCGGTAAAAAATCAAAAACACGCGGGGCAGGTATGCGATGAATAACAAAAAGCAGCGAGTTTGCGGTGTATGCAAACTCGCTGCTTTTTATAAAAATTACAACAATTTTTCAATCAGTTTTAAGCCAAGCCGCTTAACCATTTCTCGCGCGGTTTGTTCGCTTGCCGTATCATTGACCGTCCACGGTTCGTGTGCGTCTGCGCCAAATACCACTTGGTTGCCTACTTTAGCGGCAATTTCAAAAAACTTTTCGTTTGGATAATGGCGTTTACCACGCAGCCCTAAAAAGTTGATTTCCAGCGGTACGTTAAACCGTTTCGCGCCTTCGCAAAGACGGCGATATTCGTATTTCCATACCTCTTCATCGCACGCAAATCCTGTCAAATCGGGGTGCGCCAAATACAAAAAGTCCCCCGTGGCAAGCCCTGCAAGCACTTGCGTGACGTACGCCGTTAAGCCGTTGTTTTGCTCAATACGGATACTCACTTCGCGGTTGTATTCATTCCCGATAAAGTGCTGACCTAAAATCAAATAATCGGGCGAAACCTGCGATAAAAACGCCATTTCTTCCTTGTGGAAGTCGGGGTAATATTCCAGTTCGAACCCACACAAAATACGGATATCGTTTTGATATTCTTTTGCAAGCGCGCGCACCGTTTCTGCGTACGAAAACAGCTCGTTTGTAGCCATGCGGTGGGTGGAAGAATACGTTTGATCGGGGAAAAGGTAGGGGGCATGGTCGGAAAAACCCAGCGTTTTCATGCCTGCCGCAATCGCGTTTTCCACGTATGCGCGCTCATCGCCCTGCGCGTGGTTACAGCGTTTTGTATGCGTGTGCAAGTTATGCAACATAAACGAAAATCTGCTCCTTATAAAACTTTGGATAAAAACTCTTTCAAGCGCTCGTCTTTGGGATTTTCGAAAAATTCCTTGGGTGCGTTTTCTTCTTTGATAACGCCTTCGTTCATAAAAATAACGCGGTTTGCTACTTCTTTCGCAAAGCCCATTTCGTGCGTGACTACGACCATGGTCATGCCGTCTTTGGCAAGTTCGGTCATAACTTTAAGTACTTCGCCTACCATTTCGGGATCGAGTGCGGAAGTGGGTTCGTCAAAGAGCAGCATTTGCGGTTCCATCGCGAGTGCGCGGACGATGGCGATGCGTTGTTTTTGACCGCCCGACAGGGTGCTCGGATACGCGTTTGCTTTGTCGTCCAAGCCGACCATCTTCAAAAGCTCCATCGCTTTTGCGTTCGCCTCTTCTTCCGTCATTTTTTTGAGTTTCAAGGGCGCGAGCGTGATGTTTTTGAGTACGGTAAGGTGGGGGAAAAGGTTGAATTGTTGAAACACCATACCGATTTTTTGGCGGTGTAAGTTAAGTTGTTTATTTAGCTGCTTTTCAATCGCCTTTTCTTCCACGCGGAGTGCTTTATACTCCGTTTCCAGCGCGGTATATTCCGCCTTTGCGTTCTCATCAAACAGTTTGTTCTTTTTAAGCGCAAGTAATGCTTTCATCTTGCGTTTTAAATACACGCGCTCGTTTTTAAAGATAATTTCGTTTTCGAAGCGGATTTCGCCTGCTTTGGGCATTTCCAAGAAATTCAAGCAACGCAAAAACGTCGATTTACCGCAACCGGACGGACCGATTACGGCAATTACGTCGCCTTTGTAGATATTGATATCCACGCCTTTTAACACTTCGAGTTTGCCAAAATACTTATGTAAGTTTTTTACGGATATAATCGGTTGCGTATTAGCCATTTCTGTCACCTTTTGCCAATTTCTTTTCGAGTAGTTTCAAAAGCTGCGTTAAAACGATAACGATGACCAAATAGATAGCCGCCGTTACCAGATAGGGCGTAAACGGTTCGTACGTTCTTGCGATAATGCGCTCCGCTACCTTCGTGATATCCACGACGCCGATCGTGCCGACGATGGAAGTTTCTTTAATTAAAGCGATAAACTCGTTGAAAAGGGCGGGGAGTGCGCGTCTAAAACCTTGCGGGAGGATAATAAACAGCATAATTTGTGTTTTGGACAGCCCAAGCGACGCACCTGCTTCTAATTGTCCGTCGTCTACGCTTTCCAAACCGCCGCGGACGATTTCCGCAACGTACGCGCCCGAGTTGATGCCAAACGTAAGGATTGCCGTCGTTCTCGTGGGGAATGCGACCAATACGACCAAGTACATAATTAATAATTGTACGTACACGGGCGTACCGCGGAATACGGTTAAATACAAATCGCAAATTTTTGCTCCAAGTTTAAAACGGCCGTATTTTTTATTGACGTATTTGATGAGCGCAACGATAATACCCAGCAAAATACCGATGGCGATTGCGCCAAGCGAAATAAGCAAGGTTTCTTGTACGCCGTTTGCGTACATTTTCCAACGATCGTCTTTGATGAGTGTGTTATACCAATTCATAATAATATCCTTTATGAACGCTAAAAAGCAGGGCGGTGATGCGCCCTACCTTTTTCGCGTGTTTTTTTGATTTGATTAGCTGTTTTTAACCAACGCTTGTGCGGGAAGCTCGTCGATTACGACGTAATCGATTTTGCCTGCTTTCATTGCAACGTAAGCAACTGCACCCGTGTCGTATTCGACCATTTCAGCGCCCGTGTCTTTCAATACGCCGTTTGCAATCGCGTCTTCGACCAACAATGCGCCCGTCGTACCTTTTTGTACGCCGATCTTCTTACCAGCCAAGCTTTCCAAGCTCGTGAACGCTTCGCTTTCTTTCGAGATAATGTATTGAACGGAGTTATAATAGGGGTTGGAGAAGTCGATGGTTTGCTTACGGTCTTCGTTGATGGTAATACCAGCCGCGCCAACTGCATTGTCTTCGGAGGCAACTTTACCGCAGATACCGTCAAAGTCCATATCGGTAACGCTGAGTTTCATATTTAACTTTTCTGCAACGAGTTCCATAAGATACATATCTACGCCTACTACTTCGTCGCTAACGACAAATTCGTACGGTTCAAAACCCGAGCAGGTATATACGTTGAGCGTGCCGCCCGTATTATCGTCAAGGTTTGCAAACTCCAACGTAACGGTGGGCGTTTCGTCTGCCGCTACGGAAGTGTAATAAGCAACGACTGCGCTCAAATCAGAGGTAGAAATTACTTCGTTCATCGCCGCAAGAATCGCGGTTTTGTTAGAAGAGTTTTTACCAACGGCAAAGCCGTATTGTTCTACTTCGATGCCGGCGATGGGGTTTGCCACGTATTTCGTTTCGTCGGTCTTGCAAGCCGCTAAGCTTAAGGTGGTAAATGCAGCAACCGCTGCGAGCGTCATGGAAATGAGTTTTTTCATATTTGTGTTCTCCTTGAGAAAAAATTTGTTCAAAGTTAATTGTGACCTTATTTTATACCTTTGAAACGTATATGTCAACTATTTTTATGCAAAAAATTAAAAAAAATTTATAAAAATTTAAAAAAATTTGAGTATTTATGAATAAATGTATAAAAAGA
>JAZSMB010000056.1:0-12935 GCA_045535685.1 Candidatus Scatosoma sp. | reverse complement strand
GTTCAGCTTGCTATTTGGCGTAGCCAAGCGAAGCACGGCAATCCCGAAGAGTAAAAAAGCGCCGCGCCATTCTGAGCGTACCACCGCTTGTCATTGTGAGTGTAGCGCGCGAGCAAGGCAAAGCCTTGCGACACTACGAAGCGTAGCGAGTAAGAATCTTGAAAAGCGTTTCCATCCATCGGCAAAAAAGCTGTTCGATTACTCCATTTTCGCAATTTCCTTTTTCAAGCGGAGAATAATCTTCTTTTCCAACCGCGAAATGTAGCTTTGCGAAATCCCCAAAAGGTCGGCAACGTCTTTTTGCGTCATTTCTTCGTTTCCGCCCAACCCAAACCGCAAAAACATAATTTTCCGCTCGCGCTCGGAAAGTTTTTTCAACGCCTCTTTGAGCTGTTCCTTTTCCGCGTTCGATTCGATGTCCCCATACACACTCTCGGCGGAAGTGCCCAAAACGTCGGAAAGGAGTAACTCGTTGCCTTCAAAGTCGGTGTTCAGCGGCTCGTCGAAAGAAATTTCGCTTTTGAGCCGAGCGGTACGGCGCAAATACATCAAAATTTCGTTTTCGATGCACCGCGAGGCATACGTGGCAAGTTTGATATTTTTCGTGGGGTTAAACGAGTTGATAGCTTTGATCAGCCCGATCGTGCCGATGGATATCAAATCGTCGTTATCCACGCCCGTGTTGTCGAACTTCCGCGCGATATAAACGACCAAGCGCAAATTATGCTGGATAAGTTCCGATTTGGCGTGATCGCGTACCTGGCTATCCCCATTGATGAGTAAGTGCAACGTTTCGCCCTCTTTTTCCGGCGAGAGCGGCAAGGGCAAAGCCTCGCCGTTACCGCAAACGTAATCGAGCGTTGCTTTGGCATCGAGAAAGGGGATTTTTTGCAAAAAGATTTGTAAAATGTCGCGGAATTTCATATTCTTTTTCACCTTTTTTGTGTATTTTTACATGGTTTTTCGTTGTTTTATGCTATTTTTACGCACTTTCGTCAAAAATAGACGTATGTAAAAGTAGCTTATATTCTCGTGATATGATATGCGGGGAAACGGCGAAATATACGCCGTTTTTATGCAAAACGGCACCGTTTGTGCTAATTTCTAAATCCGCTTTGAAAAGGGGAAGCGTTTTTTCGCCGCCAACGCTGGTAACGACGATTTCATCGCATACCTGCCCCTTGGATTTTTCCGTTTTCGTAAAAATTTCTTCCGATTGCAAATCGTAAGCGATATCGGGCGTAATAAAGCAAACGGGCGCCCCGTTTTTGCTTGCAAAGTTGCCGCTATCGTAAAAACCCAAAACGGCTACACGCCTTTGTTTATAAGCGATTGCGCAATGATATATATGCGCAAAAAGCGCGCGTTTTTTGTACCACTTTTTTATAAAACTGCGTATAAAGAGGGTAAAAATAGCGGCGATACATACCACCGTTGTGATGGGTGCGCTTGTTAGCAAATACCCGTTTTGGGTATAAGAAAACGCGCTGTATAACGCTAAAATCGTACCGCCGAGCCCAAACGCGAATAAAAAGAAAAAACAACACGTGAACGCGTACCTGCCCCATTCCTTTGGTCGTTTTATGGGTAAAAAAACGACCAAACAGAGCAGGAAACCGAAGGAGAATTTTAACCAAATTTCTATAAAAGGCGGTAAAAGCAATAGGGGGAACAATAGGGCAAAAATTGCCCCTAATGTGCCGGAAAAGAGTAGTTTTTTCCATGAAAAAGCGACCTTTGCTGCACGAAAAGCAAGGTATAAAAGCGTGCAATCTAATACAAAATTTTCCAGTAAAACGTACTCGATATAAACGACCATAAAAACGCCTCAATCCCTTTATTTTCAAGCGATTGAGGCTATTATAACATACATTTGCAAAAAATAAAAAATCGCCTTTTGTAAAAAGACGATTTTTTTTGTCGGAATCCCTTATAAATAAAGGCATTGAGCCACTTTCGCAAAAAACGCGCAATTTTTCAAAAATCGCGGATTTTTTATATAAAATTATGAAATATTGAACTTAATATTTTGCAGCGCGTTTTTTTCTAAACGGGAAACTTGCGCTTGCGAGATACCTACTTCCTCGGAAATTTCCGTTTGCGTTTTTCCTTCGAAGTATCGCAAAAATAAAATGCGTTTTTCCCGCTCGCCTAACTTTTCCATCGCTTCGGCAAGCGCGACGTGTTCCGTCCAAATTTCGTCGGTGTTTTTTTCGTCGCAAAGTTGATCCATCAAAAGCAAAGTATCGCCCGCTTTGTTATAAATGGGTTCGTAAATGGAAACAGGGTCGGAAATTGCGTCTAAGGCATACACCACTTCGCGTTCGGCAACGCCCATTTCTTTGGCGATACTTGCCATCGTTGCCTCTTCGTCGCGCTCCTCGATTTTTTCGCGCGCTTTTAAAGCTTGATACGCGGTATCGCGGATACTGCGGGAAACGCGCAAAGAGTTCCCGTCGCGCAAGTACCGCTTGATTTCGCCCACAATCATCGGCACGGCGTAGGTGGAAAATTTAACGCCAACCGACGTATCAAAGCCGTCGATTGCTTTGATAAGCCCCACGCAACCCGCTTGGAATACGTCGTCCACCCCTAAGTTGCGCACGCGGAAACGCTTGATGAGTGAAAGGACCAAACGCATATTGCCTACGATGAATTTCTCACGCGCGACTTTGTCGCCTGCTTTTAGCTGTTGCATAAGCTCGTTGCTTTCTTTTGCCGTGAGTTTGGGAAGCCCTGACGTATCAACGCCGCAAATTTCTACTTTGTGCATGTTTTCTAACCTCCTTGACGGTATGTAAAGGGACGCTTTGGGGGAATGGAAACGCTTTTCAAGATTCTTACTCGCTGCGCTTCGTAGTGTCGCAAGGCTTTGCCTTGCTCGCGCGCTATGCTCAGAATGACAAAAGGGGAGAGTCAGAATGACAAGTGGGGGCTTTATTGAGGGGATTGCCGCGTTGCGCTTGGCCACGCCAAATAGCAAGCTGAACGCAATGACGGAGGGTGTGCGTTTCAAGTATGGGCAAGCGCAAAGGGTTTTATACGCGTAAAAAAACGCGCCGAGGACGGCGCGAGGGTGGTTTTTATTGCACTTTATTCTTACTCGTATTCTTCGTAATTGCGGCGCATATCGCAAGGCGGTATCGTAGGCGAGCCGGAATGGGAATTCGGCTTTTTGGGCAGTCCTACGTTGACCAAAATGACGTCCTCGCCGATTTTTACGATTTGGCGCAGGTCGATGAACAGTCCGTTTTTTTTAGAACTCCACGATTTTCCGTTTGGTACGACGATACCCAGCCATTTATTTTCGGGATAGCACAGAGCAACGTCGCACACCTTTCCCAGCTTTCTGCCGTCTTGCGTATTAATGACTTCTTTGGTGCGTAGTGCGGAAAAAGAAAGTTCCATAAGCGTTTTCACCTCGTAATGTTATTATATGCATTTACACACAAAAAGGGTGCGAAGATTTGACAAAAAAGCAAAAAGATGATATAATATAAAATATGCGGCGGAAAATTTGCCGTAGTAAGGAAATTTTCATCGGCATTTTGTCGTTTTTTGATAAAAAAACGCGCTCGCTGGGTATATACGTTACGAGCGCTATTAAAAAAACGATGAAATAGTACGAGAAAGGGGTCGAAAAAAATGAAAATTTTGATTGTTGACGATGAAGAAATGATCCGTGGGGTTTTGCGTGAATACGTGGAATTTGAGGGCAACCAAGCGTTTGAAGCAACGGACGGTATGGAAGCGGTAAAACTTTGCCGTGAAAATGATTACGATTTATTGCTCATGGACGTGATGATGCCGCATTTAGACGGTTTTTCCGCAGTAAAAGAAATTAAAAAATTAAAAGATATCCCCGTGATTATGCTTTCGGCGCGCTCGGAAGAGTACGATAAGCTGTTTGCGTTTGAACTTGGCGTGGACGATTACGTGACCAAGCCGTTCTCGCCAAAAGAAGTAATGGCGAGAATCAACGCCGTGACCAAGCGCCGTGAACAAAAGAATAAAGGCAACGAAATTTTGAAATTTGAAGGCTTGGAAGTGGACATGGCGGGCAGAAACGTGTACGTGGACGGCGTGAAAGCGGAACTTACACCCAAAGAATACGAGCTTTTATTTTATCTCGTACGCAACAAAGGGATCGCTTTGACGAGAGAGAAACTGCTTTACGACGTATGGGGTTTTGATTTCTACGGCGACGACAGAACGGTTGATACGCATATTAAAATGTTGCGTGGGAATTTGAAAGAGTATCGTAAGTTTATCGTGACGTTACGCGGCTTGGGATATAAATTTGAAGCGTAAAAGAGTTTTGCGTTTTTTGAGCGCAGACGTAAAAAGGATATAAAAGGAATGTTGAAAACCATCCACCAAAAACGCGTAAATGCGAAAAATGAAAACCGCGAACGGAAAAAAGGTACGAGTATTTATCTTTTGCTGTGGGCGGTTTTTTCCGTGTTTGCGCTTGCCATCGTTATCATCGTTTCCGTCGCGCTTACCGCCGTTACAGGACAGGCGTATAGAGATGAAGCGGAGCAAGAGGTGCGCGAAAAAGGCAGCCATTTGCGCTTGGTTGTTACTTCGCAAGTGCCCGATTCGTTTCATACGATGAGCGAATACGTCCGCTACTTAAATACGAGCTACGGCGTGGATATTTTTATACTCGACTTAGACGGGAGCGTTATGTATCCCGAGCGACCGAATTATGAATTGCCGCGCGATTTCCCTTCGCGGACGCAGGAGTTAAAAACGCATTTGCAGAGGGCAGGTACGAGTTCAATCGTTTATGAACGCCCAAATGCGTTCGTATACGGCGCAACCATTACGCTATACGATAATAGAGAGGAAACGGTATTTTTATACGTAGAAAAGTCGTTGCAGCTCGTCCAGGCGGCGGAAGAACAGATTTTGTTGCGGTCGATTATGTTGGGGACGGCGGTATTTTTCGTTGCGTTTATCGTTAGTTCGGCGTTATCCCGTTTGCTTACCAGACCCATTTTGGAAATTACGGAAAAGGCGAAAACGTTTGCAACGGGTAATTTTGACATCGATTTCCACGGGGCGGCTTATAACAAGGAAATGATTGAACTTGCCACCGCGTTTAACTATGCGCGCGATGAAATTTCCAAAGCGGACACCATGCGAAAGGAATTGATAGCCAACGTTTCGCACGATTTTAAAACGCCGCTTACTATGATTAAAGCGTATGCGTCCATGATTGTGGAGATTTCCGGCGACATCAAGGAAAAACGCGATCAGCATGCGCAAGTGATCGTGGACGAGGCGGATCGGCTTGCCTTACTCGTGGGAGATATGCTCGATTTGTCTAAACTGCAATCGGGGTTGCAAGAACTTAAAAAGACGGTTGTGGATATGTCGGCGTACGTGCATGAAATCATTGATCGGTTCGATTATTTGCGCGAAACGCAAGGGTATACGTTTATTCTGGACGTGGAAGACGGGTTGTTTGCTTGCGTAGATGAAATTAAAATTGGGCAAGTTTTATATAACTTGATTGGCAACGCCGTGAATTATACGGGCGAGGATAAAAAGGTGGTCGTTCGTTTGAAGACTGTAGATAAAAATACCTTCCGTTTTTCGGTAAGCGATAGCGGTAAGGGTATTAAGAAAGAGGATATCCCCACCATTTGGCAACGGTATTACCGTTCGAACGATTCGCATAAGCGACCCGTGCGCGGTACGGGGTTGGGGCTTTCCATTGTCAAAGCGGTGCTGATCAAGCACGATTTGCATTTTGGTGTGGAGAGCGAAGTGGGGAAAGGCAGTACGTTTTTCGTCGATTTCACGATGGAAGAATAAAACGATGCGCCGTTTTTTCGATTTTGTAGGGGGCAGGTATGCGTTCAACGAAAAAAGACAATTCTATCAAGCAGCGGTTTTCCGCCAAGCGCATTGCGCTGATGGCGGCGTTTACCGCGCTTGCGTACGTCGTTAGCCTGTTCGATTTTCCTATTTTTCCCGCCGTGCCTTTTTTGAAACTGGATTTTGGCAACGTGTTTATTTTACTCATTGCGTTTTTGCTTGGACCTGTGGAAGGGTTGCTCGTTTGCGTGCTCAAAGAGAGTTTGCGCATCATTGGTAGCAGTTCGGGGGGAGTGGGCGAACTTGCTAATATGCTCGTCACGTCCGCGTATATTTTACTCCCTGCTATCGTTTATCAGTACAAAAAGGGCTTGAAAGTGGTAATTCCTGTTCTTGCGTTTGGGTGCGGGCTGGGGACGGGCGTAGCGCTTTTGACCAACCGATTTATTAATTTTCCGCTGTATATGGGAGAGGCGGCGGCGAGTGTGTTTGCCGAGAGTTTTTACTTTATTTTGGCGTTTAATTTGATTAAGACGGTGGCAATTTCTATTTTGACGTTGTTGCTTTATAAGCGGCTTTCCAACTTTTTGAAAAAGGTGAAGGTTTAAGGGAGAAAGATATGGCAAAATTTATATCCCGTTCGCGGGAGGAAACGCTTGCGTTTGCGAGCGAGTATGCAAAAGCCCTGCGCGCGGGCGACGTGGTGATTTTGGACGGGGAAATGGGCGCGGGCAAGACCGTCTTTGCAAAGGGGGTTGCTTTGGGGCTTGGTATCGAGGAAGAAGTGACCAGCCCGACCTACGCGTATATGAACGATTACGACGGACGGCTTTTCCACTACGATTGTTATCGGATTGAAAGCGTGGCGCAAGCGGAACAGCTGGGGCTTGGAGATTATTTGGAGATGGGCGGGATTTGCCTTGTCGAATGGGCGCAAAATATCGCGCCGTTACTCCCTAAAATTTGCAAGCGCGTTTGCATTAAAAAAATAAGTGAAGAAGAAAGAGAGATTACGTTTTGAAAAATTTTTTGGCGGTTGATACGAGTAACGATTATTTGTGTGTGACGGCGGTGAAAAACGGCGAGGCGACTACGGCGTTTACGCCCGATTGCGCGATGAAACACTCCGTTTCGCTTATGACGGCGGTGGACGACGTACTTGCACGGGCGGATTTGACTTTGGACGCGTGTGATTTTTTTGCGGTTGCGGTGGGCGCAGGCTCGTATATGGGATTCGGATAGGGATTTCGGCGGTGAAGGGGTATGCGTTGGCGACGGGGAAGGAAGTGTTGCCTATCACTTCTTTTGACGTGATTGCATATAATGCTTTTGAAAGCGCACGGGGGAAAGTTCTGTGTTTGATTAACGCGCTCCACGATTGCTACTACGTTTGCGGTTATGAAAACGGCGAAGTGGTATATCCGCCTGCGTATTTGACGGAAGCGGAAGTTTTGGATTTGGTTTCTATCGGTTACGCTTTATACGCTTGCGGCGAGTTGCCGATCGCGCAAAAGGCGCGGGTGTGCGTGGTTTCGCCGGTCGAGGGGTTGAAAAACGCGGTTGAGTCGTTATCGCAAAAAGGCGGATTTGGCGAGCCGACGGCGTTATACGTGCGCAAAAGCTCGGCGGAGATGAATTTATGCAAGTGAGCGTGCGGGAAATTTGTCGTTCGGACGCAGAAACGCTCGTTTTGTTGGAGAGTGCGTGTTTTGCGGACGCTTGGTCGAAAGAAATGATTATTTCTACGATGGAGCGTCGGGATTTTTGCGGGGTCGTTTTGTTTATGGACGGCGAGGCGGTTGGCTACGTTTTGGGCTTATCGCTATTTGAGAATGCGGAAATTTTGCGGATTGCGGTTGTGCCTACCTTCCGTAAGCAGGGAGTTGGGGCACGCGTACTCGACGCGTTTCTTTCGCTCGCTGCGCAAAAAGGGGCGCGCGAAGTGTTTTTGGAAGTGCGCGAAAGTAATTTTGCGGCGCAACGGTTGTATTTGAGCCGTGCGTTTGAGAAATTCCATTTGCGAAAGCGGTATTATGCAAACGGCGAAAACGCGGTGGAGATGAAAAAGACGTTATAAGGAGGCCATCGAAAACGGATTTAGAAAGCTTGGGTGTGGCGTACGTACAAAAGGGGACGGGAAAGGATTTACTTCTTTTACACGGCTATCTTTCCTCGAAAGAGGCGTTTGCTGCGCAGGTGGCGTATTTTTCTAAATTTTATAAGGTGACGGCAATCGATTTTTTGGGATTTGGGCATAGCAGGTATCTAACGAGTGCGTTTTCCGTTGGCGATTATGCCGTGTGGCTAAAAGACGTTATGTGCGCTTTAAACTTAATAAAACCGCACGTGATAGCCCATTCGTTTGGGTGTAGGGTGGCGGTAAAACTCGCAAGTGAGGATGACGGCGCGTTTGATAAAATTGTCTTGACCGGGCCTGCGGGTGTGATTTTGAACAGGGGATTTTCTTATCGGTGTAAGGTAAAAGCGTATCGG
The DNA here is from genome assembly GCA_045535685.1 of Candidatus Scatosoma sp. GTDB lineage: Bacteria > Bacillota > Clostridia > Christensenellales > Borkfalkiaceae > Scatosoma. The sequence continues at coordinate 4,613 of JAZSMB010000056.1, read as the reverse complement.
CTTGTGAGAACGTTTTTCCCTGTTTTTGCGGAAAAGAAATTTGGGAGCGCGGAGTATAGAACGCTTTCGCCCGTGATGAAAGAGAGTTATAAAAAAATCGTTAACGAGGATTTGCGAGCGTGTGCGCGGAAGGTGAAAAACCGTGTGCGGATCGTCGAAGGAAGGCGCGATAAAGTGACGACGATGGCGGAGGCGGAAGCGTACTTGTGCGCCTTTCCGAACGCTGAACTTAAAATAATAGACGGCGGACATTTCGCGTTTGCGGAAAATCCGATTGCATTTCATTTATTAATAGAGGAATTTTTGTATGATTGAAACGATGGAAAGGATAGCGGCGTGTATCGTTTGTGCGACTTTGTTCGTGATAATGACGCTCAAAACGCTGGGTGCGATGCAGCAGGCAGGGTATAAAAACCGTGCGTTTATGAAATGGCTGTTCAAAAAAGAAAATATGCTGTTTAACCGATTGTGCGTGCTGGCACTTTGCTTGGCACTCGCGGGGACGATTACGGCGCTTGCCTTTTCCTTTTTAGGTGTAAAAGCCGCGTTGCTGTGCTCGGCGATTCCGTTTGTCGGGTTGCTCGTTGGGTATGCGTATTCGGATAGTAAACTTGCCTTAAAAGTGCCTGCCGTAAAGACGGCGCGTTGGCAACGGCTATTGGCTGTCTACGCTTTGCTGGTGGCTTGCGTTTCGTATGCGGTGGTTGCGCTTTTGGGATTTTTGGCAAAGATAAACGGATCGCCGTTATACGGTTTGATCGCTTACGTGCCGTTTGCAATTTTACCTGCGCTCTTGCCGTTTTTATTGCTCGCGGCAAATGCAATCGTGGCGCCGATAGAAGAGTGGCGCAATCGAAAATTTGTAAAACGGGCAGGGCAGGTATTAGATGAAAAGGAAATTATCCGCGTTGCCGTCGTAGGAAGTTATGGTAAAACTTCGGTTAAGAATATCTTAAAAACACTCTTGAGTGAGAAATACAGCGTGGTCGCAACGCCTGCGTCGTATAATACGCCGATCGGGGTAGCGAAAACGGTTTTTTCGGGGGATTTTGAAAACAAGCAAGTATTCATCGTGGAAATGGGCGCGAGAAAGCGGGGGGATATTGCCGAGCTTTGCGCGCTGGTGAAACCCGATTTTGCTATTTTTACGGGCGTGTGCAAGCAGCATATCGAAACGCTTGGGAGCGAGGAAAACGCGTTTATAGAAAAGAGTGAGATTTTGAAAAGCGGTGCTTTAACCGTTTGCGGCGAGGATTTAGCGGAACGTATCGAGCATGCGTTTGAAAAAGAATATATTGACGAGTGCGTGATTTACGCAGGGAAAAAGGACGTATCGGAAAAGAATTTACAGGCGACGAAAACCAACTTTACCTTGCAACTTGGCGAAGAAACGCTTGCCGTAGAAACGGCTTTGCTGGGCGACGCGGCGGTGGAAAATATTGCCCTCGCGGTAAAACTTGCGTACGAGTGTTTGGGTTTGACGGTAGAACAAATTGCGAGCGGAATAAAAAAATTACAACCGATTGAGCATCGTTTACAACTCATCAAAAGCGGTGGCGCGTATATTTTGGACGACGGATATAATTGTAATATCGTGGGTGCAAAGCAAGCGCTGAATGCACTCGCGCGGTTTGAAAGTAGAACGTGCGTAGTAACGCCGGGTATCGTAGAGTGCGGAGTGCTCGAAGAAGAATTGAACGCGCGATTGGGCGAGATGATATTTGACGCGGGCGTGGATAAAGTGATTTTGGTCGGCGAAACGCTGGTGACGGCGGTGAAAAAGGGGTATATCACGGCGGGCGGCGACGCTGCGCGCGTGGTGATTGTGCCGACTTTGGAGATTGCGCGGGACGCGGTCGGAGCGTGGATTCACGCAGGGGATTGCGTACTATTTTTGAATGATTTGCCGGACGTGTATTGAGCGCGGACGGCTAAAAAACTTAAAAAACGAAAGAAACACCAAAGCCAAGGAATAACGTGCGGAGGTGTTTTTTTGCGTTTGAAAGTTGCGGTATTGTTTGGTGGGAAGTCGGTAGAAAACGAGATCTCCGTGCTGACGGGGATTTTTGTCATGAACGTGTTGGATAAGGAAAAATATGAAATGATTCCGATATACGTGCATACCGACGGCGGTACGTACACGGCGAGGAGTATGACCGATTTGCGCGTATTTAAAGAAAAGAATTTTTCGGCCTTTAAGCGGGTGTTTTTGGACGACGGGTGCTTGTACGTGTGGAATTTAACGAAAAAGAAAGTGAAATCGTTAGGCAAAATCGACGTGATATTAAATTGCTGTCACGGCGGGCTTGCCGAGGGGGGCGGTGTGTCGGCGATGGCGGCGTGGAACGGCGTGGCTTGCGCCTCCCCCGATTGGACGGCGTCGGGCGTGTTTATGGATAAGTGCACGACCAAATTGTTTATGCGTGCGCTTGGGATACCTACCGTCGATTATATCCGCGTGAACGAGCGCGATTATCAAAAGCGCGGGGCGTTTTTACTCAAGAGTATCGAGGGACGGTTGAAATATCCCGTGGTGGTAAAACCTGCGCATTTGGGCTCGTCCATCGGGATTACGGTGGCGAGGGACGAGGCGGAGGCGAAAGCGGCGATTGAAAGCGTTTTTGCTTTGGACGATCGTGCGATTGTGGAAAAATATTTGCCTGATAAGCTGGACGTGAACTGCGCTGCGTGCATGATTAAGGGAGAGATTTGCGTGTCGGAACCGGAGATTGCGTTTGGGGCGGGCGTGTATTCTTTTGAAGAAAAATACGTAAAACGCACGGCGGACGGTGCGGTGGGGAAATTAGCAGGGAATAATAAAAAAGACCCACCCATGTACGCGATTAAAGGAGAGCTGAGGGACAAAATACGCGCGTATACAAAGACGATTTATAAGCGTATGAACCTTTTTGGCGTGGTGCGAATGGACTTTTTGGTGCATAATGCCCAGACGTATCTTTGCGAAGTGAATACCGTGCCCGGCTCGCTTGCGTACTACTTATTTTGCGAGCGTGTTTCGGACGCGCGGACGTTTTTTGGCGATTTGATTGAAGAGGCGGTGGCGCAAGGAAAGAGTGAGAAAAAGTTGATTACGACGGGGATTTTAGAGGGAGCGGGGAGGAAATGAAATGAAACGCGGGGCGTTTCGTGAAATGCCCTGTCGGGCGTGAAATGGCTTGCGCCGTGAATTGCCGACGCCGTCGGCGTGAATTGCAAGCTGCGCTTGCGTTACGGCTGAATTTTATACGAGATTCTTCACTACGCTTGCGCTTCGTTCAGAATGACAAAATGGCAACGCGCAGAATGACGAAAGGGGTAACGTTTCGAAAGACAAAGGGGACGAGAGGGAAATTTTACACTTATAGTGTAAAATGCTTGACAAAGCAGGGTGGAAACATAGTATAATAAAAGAAAAAAAAGCTATATTCGGGGAGAAGTTTATGTACAAAAGAAAAAAATGGACGATTTTAACGGCGGTTTGCGCGTTTGTAGCACTCGGCGCGGGGGCGGCGAGTGTTTCTGCCGTTGCGGAGCAATCGTTAAGCGGATTTGAAATTTCTTCGGTGTCCGTGCGCGTCAGCGATGAAACGCAAAACGGATATAATACGTCGGGGATTCGTTTTAAAACGGACGTGGGTGCTAACGCGAAAGAAACGTATAAAAACGCTGCTTGCTACACCACCATTACCATTGACGATAAAGATTATGCAAGGGACGTGGCGGCGCAAGTTTGGCGCGTGGAAAACGACGGGTGGAATACCGTCGTGATGGGGATTCCGCAAAGCGATTATGCAACGATCATTACCGCGCAATCGTTTATCGAAGTAAACGAGAGTACCGTGTACGCGACGAATGCGGTTTCGTATTCGATTTCCGACGCGGCAAAGTTGGTTTTGCAAGACCCTAACGCGAGCGCGGAAACAAAAGCGGCGGTAGAAAAGTATATCGTGAATCAAAGCGGTTCGACGGCGAGCTATCAAGCCGATTTGAATACGATCGGTAAAACGAGTACTTCGTATGGCTCTGCCACGACTAAGAACGGTTGGAAAGTAACGAATAGTGCTATTCAGCAGGGTGGCAGTAGCGATTCAAATCCGATCCATAAATCGTTGTTTGGTACGGACAAAAATGTATTTGGCGTTTGTTTAAACGGTAAAACGAGTGCGAAAGGAAAGCTTGTATCGCCGACGATAGAAGATGGGATTTCGAAATTGTCGTTTGAATACGGTTTGCCGTTTCAGGATTCGCAGTTTGGTTTGACCGTCAATATCAAAGTGAACGGCGCGGTCATTGTAAGCAAAGTTTTGGAAAAAACAGGTTGGAGTAAATACTCTAAATCGAGTTTCGTTTGGGAACTGGAAAACCCTATCACGGGCGAATTTACCATTGAGTTTGTGAACAATGCGAAAGGCGGGATATCAAGTGGTAACGCTGAGCGCGTTTCCATTTGGAATATCGTTTGGGATAATTACGTGGAAAACGCGGGCTCTTCGGGGGGCGAAAATAACGGCGGCGATCAAGGCGGCAACGGCGGCGATCAAGGTGGTAACGGCGGGGATCAAGGGGGGAACGGCGGCGGGCAAGGTGGCAACGGCGGCGAGCAAGGGGGGGAC
>JAZSMB010000131.1:0-2884 GCA_045535685.1 Candidatus Scatosoma sp. | reverse complement strand
TCGTCCGTACAGAAAATATGCTTTCCTTTGCGAAAAAATTCCGTCAACACGCCGATTACTGCCACTTCGGGGACGTTCTCGTCGGAATAACAGTTGTCGCCGCGAATGATATAACCCGTCTCCGTTGGCGCTAAAACGCGATGCAAAATGTATGCGTCGCCTCGTTTATAAAGTGCGACGTCAAAACGTTTTAATTTTTCCGTTTTGGGGCGTACGACAATGGTATCTCGCCTATTTTTGAGCATAGGCAACATACTTACGCCGACCGTCGGGCCGATATACACGCCTTTTTCTAAAAGCGCGTCTTCAATTTTGAGTTTTTCAACTTCACTCATTCGGCAAACCCGTTTCTCGTCAATATTTCAACGAATCTTTCTACGTCAGCGCGTGCTTTTTCTTCTTCGACGTCGTATTCCGCGCAAAGCGCATTTACGCCGTCGTCAACGGAATGTTCTTCCGTGTAAAAGCGCCATAAAAACGCGCCCGTCGAATTCAAATTGATCATTCCGTGGAATTCTTTGCTCATTTTTCCTACGGGCACTACTACCGTTTCCCCGCCGACTTCTCTAAAAACAAAACCTTTTTTAATTTGCATAATTATTTCTCCGCATAATTTTTCCCTGTCAAGGCTTCAAAGGATTTTTGCACCGCTTCTTCCGAGATATCGCACTTCAATAAGTAAGCGGGCGTTTTTTGAATCAGCTTATCGGCAAGCTCTAACGTTGCCAACGCGCCTTCTTCCGTTTCAGGGATTAAAAGCTGCGTAAATAAGCGGCTCGTTACTTCCTTATTTGTTAATTGATCTATGGAATTTTCTTTTGCTTGCTCCAAAAAGCAAAGGCCGCAAAGGGGTGCGCTTGTTTTTTCGCCCCAACCTTCTTTGCCCTGCCAAGGCGTACCAAAGGCAATAAATTTGTCTTCGGTACAAGCCAAAATCGGTTTATCCCCGTTGACAATTTTCGTATTTGGAACGTTTTTCAGCCAAAGCTTGGTATGGGTAGACTTCCCCGTACCACTACGCCCCAAAAACGCATACGCCTTACCTTCGTATTCTAAAATGGACGAATGCATTAAAATACGTCCAAATAAAGGCATTTGCATACAAATACTACGATAAAGACAAATGTTTTCAATGTACCCGTCCGAAAAATTGGGGGAAAGTTTTTTTTCTTCCTCAAATTCTTCTTTTGTTACTTCCGCCGTAATATCTACGGGCGAAGCCTGATCGTCGGAAAGATACTTAAAACAAAATTTATCCGTGTATGCGTATTGATTTTTGATTAGAACACGAAGTCCTGCAAGCTCATATACCATAAAATTTTCTAAATTTTAATAATTATCAGTCCAGCCTTCACTATCAGTCTCGCCTGGAACGTTAGGACGAGTAGGTTTTGCCGGTTCTTTGATGGTTTCCGTCACGCAATCCGAACACCCTGCAAATGCAAACGCGACGACAAAGGTCAACGCCATGCAAAGGGATAAAAGCGCTCTTTTCAATTTCATATCTAGCTCCTTACACGCGCACGTCGCCCTTTTCCCCAAGGAGCGCAGCGTGTTTTTCTAAAATGGGATCGATTTCGTTGGCGATAAATTCAACCGTTTGCGAAGGCGCTCTACCGATAAACTTACTCGCGTCCAAAATTTCGTCGATTTTATCCCATACGGGGCGGAACATTTCATCCGCTTTAATTAAATCAATCAAATTATTTTCTTTTCCTTCCACTTTCACGTTTTTGCCTGCTTCCATGGAAAGCTGACGGATTCTTTCGTGGAGTTCTTGTCTATCCCCACCTGCTTTTACGCAACCCATCATAATATTTTCCGTCGCCATAAACGGCAATTCCGCGCGAATATGCTTTGCAATGACCTTTTCATACACAACAAGGTTTTCCGCAACGTTCATATAAATATTCAAAATCGCGTCCACCGACAAAAACGCTTGCGCGTTTACGATGCGGCGATTTGCGGAATCATCCAACGTTCTTTCAAACCATTGCGTAGATGCGGTCAACGCGCTATTCATCGGCAAGGAAATTACGTATCTTGCCAACGCACCGATACGTTCGGAACGCATAGGATTGCGCTTGTACGCCATCGCGGACGAACCGATTTGGTTCTTTTCGAAGGGTTCTTCTATTTCCTTCATGTTTTGCAAAATACGGATATCGTTCGAGAACTTATATGCACTTTGCGCGATTTGCGAGAGTACGCAAAGAATATTGTAGTCAAGTTTACGAGGATACGTTTGACCGGTCACGCCGTATACTTTATCATAGCCAAGCTTGGAAACGACTTTCTTTTCAAGCGCCCTAATCTTTTCTTCGTCGCCGTTGAAAAGCTCCATAAAGCTTGCTTGCGTACCCGTTGTCCCCTTTACGCCGCGGAGCTTGATATTTTCCTTCGCGTTCATAAGGTTTACGTAGTCCATTTCTAAATCCTGCAGCCAAAGGGTTGCGCGTTTGCCTACCGTCGTAAGCTGGGCGGGCTGTAAATGGGTAAAGCCGAGCGTAGGAACGTCTTTATATTTAAGGGCAAACTTTTTCAGCTTGTCCATTACATTGACGAGTTTTTTAAGGATAATATCCAGCGCTTCGTCAAGCATAATCGCTTCTGCGTTGCAGTTTACAAAACAACTCGTTGCGCCAAGGTGAATGATAGGTTTTCCCTTTTGCGCATACTCGCCGTAAGCTTTTACGTGCGCCATTACGTCGTGGCGAACTTCTCTTTCAAATTTTGCCGCCAATTCATAATCGATTTCATCGGCGTATTTCTTTAAATCGTCTACTTGCTCTTGCGTAACGTTAAGACCAAGCTCCATTTCAGACTCCGCAAGCGCAATCCAAAGCTTTCTCCAAAGCTTAAAGCGCTTTTCATCGGAAAATGC
>JAZSMB010000109.1:0-9440 GCA_045535685.1 Candidatus Scatosoma sp. | reverse complement strand
CCTAAGACCGCTTGGCCTCCGACTTAGTTTATCGCAAATCGGCAGGGTATATTCGCATCGACAAGCGCTGGATCAATGCGCGGCGTTTTTGCGTAAAGAAATGCCGTTTGCGGCGTTGCGCGATACCGAATCGACTGGTTTTGGCGTGACGAGAGCGATGGAGGACGAATCGGGCAAGAGCGCGGCGATTGCAGGCGCGCATACGGAAAATTTGCGTAATGGGTTTGTGATGAGTGAAGAAAGCATCGCGGACGAGAAAAATAACTTTACGCACTTTTTATTGATTAAGAAGGGAGAAAATAACATTCCCGCGTATAGCGAACGGATATTTTTTGCCACCGTTTGTCCGCATCGACCGGGGAGCTTACTCGAGCTCTTGCACGTGATTGCAAAGTACGGGATTAACATGACGAAAATTGAAAGCCGTCCCGTGAAAGATAGACCGGGCGATTATCGCTTTTTTATCGAAGCGGAGTGCGATATCGGCGCGAAAGAGGTGCAAGATATGCTTGCGGAAATCAAGGCAAACACGCTGGAATGTAAACTTTTGGGGGCGTATAGCCGTAATTAAATTTTGCGCGCGTTCGCGTAAATAGTTTAAGGAGTTCGTATGGGTAAAAAACTGGGTTTTGCGTTGGGCGCGGGCGGTAGCCGCGGCGTTGCGCACGTTGGATTTTTAAAAGCGATGGAAGAAGCGGGGATCAAACCCGACTACGTCACCGGTTGTTCGATGGGGTCGGTAATCGGCGCGGGGTATGCTTGCGGACTTTCTGCCGATGAAATGTACGCCATCGTTAAAAAACTGCGGTTACTCGATTTGTTGGCTACGTCGGGAAAACCGGGCGGATTGTTCGATACGCGCAAGATTAGAAAATTACTCGAAAGGCACTTGGGCGATCCCGATTTTGAAGATTTAAAAACGAAATTTTCTTGTGTGGCGGTGGATTTGAACACGCAAGACGTTATCGAGTTTAAACAAGGCAAAGTGTTGGACGGCGTAGTTTCGTCGTCGTGCATTCCCGGTATTTTTAAGCCCATTCAACTAAACGGAATGCGCTTAATCGACGGCGGAATTTTGGAGCGCGTGCCGTACGTGCAACTGAAAAACATGGGCGCGGACGTAGTGGTTTGCGTGGACGTTTTAGGACACCGCGACACGACGGAAGTGGTGGGTACGACCATTCAGATTTTGATGGAAACGATCGATTTGATGGATAACGCGCGCACGGAAAGACGGCGCAAAGAAAATGAAAAAGTAATTGATTTTTGGTTAGAGCCAAAACTTGGAAATATGAGCCAGTACTCGCTAAAGCAAGTGCCGTTTGCTTATGAAAAGGGGTACGAAATCGGAAAAGAATACGCGCCGAAAATTAAAGCGCAATTAAACGAATAAAAGGAAAACGATAGGGGCAGGTATGGATTTATTTGATTTTAACAACCACGAAGAAACCGCAAAACCGTTAGCGGAACGTATGCGTGCCAACTCGTTAGACGAGTTTATCGGGCAAAAACATATCGTTGCGGAAGGTTCGCTGCTTCGCCGTGCGATTGCGACCGATCGGCTGGGCAGTTGTATTTTTTGGGGACCGCCCGGTTGCGGGAAAACCACGCTCGCTAATATTATCGCACTCCGCACCAACGGCGAGTTTATTAAACTCAACGCGGTAAACGCGGGGGTTGCGGACGTGAAAAAGGCGGTAGAAACGGCGCGCGATAATTTGAAAATGTTTAATAAGCGCACCTATTTGATGTTGGACGAGTGTCATCGCTTTAATAAAACGCAAAGCGATTCTTTGCTCCCTGCAATCGAACAGGGAACGATTATTTTTATTGGCTCGACGACGGAAAATCCGTATGCGGCAATGACGCCTGCTATCGTTTCGCGCTGTCGTGTGTTCGAGTTTAAAAGGCTCACGCAGGAAGATATCGAGGGCGCGCTCAAAGGTGCGATTAAAAACCGTCATAAAGGGCTGGGTAAGAAAAATTTGCTTGTCGACGACGAAGCCGTTTCGCACATTGCGTCGGTGGCAGGCGGGGATTTGCGCGCGGCGTATAACGCGCTCGAGCTTGCCGCACTTACCAGCGATCCCAACGGCGAGGGGCAGGTACATATTACCCTTGCCGACGCCGAACAATCCATTCAAAGAAAGGCGCTTTCGTATAATCAGGACGCGTTTTACGACTTTTTATCCGCGTTTTGTAAATCGTTACGCGGTAGCGACGCCAACGCCGCGCTCTATTATGCGATGCGTTTAATCGAAGGCGGCTGCGATCCGATGATTGTCGCTCGGCGTTTGGTCGTGCACTCGGCAGAAGACGTAGGTATGGCAGATCCCCGAGCGTTGCAAATCGCAACGTCTGCAATGTACGCTTTGGAAAAAATCGGGTATCCCGAGGCGATGATTCCCTTATCCGAGGCGATCGTTTACGTGTGCGAGGCGGAAAAGAGCAACGCGGTAGTAAGCGCGTACTACGCGGCGAAAGCGGACGCAAGAAACGTGCGCGACGATAATATTCCCGCGTATTTAAAAGACAATTCGTTTGGTAGCAAAGACGATAAAAAAAGCTCGACCGCGTATAAGTATCCGCACGATTACGGGGGGTACGTCGAGCAGCAGTATTTACCCGATTCGTTGAAAGATAAGGTGTATTATCAGCCCACGCAAAACGGATACGAAAAGGAAGTTTGGGAAACGCGCAAAAGAAAGGGGCAAACGTAAAATAAGCCACCCATGTACGCGTTGAAACTCGCTAAAAAAGGAGAAAGGATATGAAGTGCTTGTATTGTGAATGCACGGAAAGCAAAGTAATCGACTCGCGCTCGGCGGACGATGACAGAACGATACGCCGCCGTAGAGAATGCATTGCTTGCGGACGTAGATTTACTACGTACGAAACGATCGAAGTAACGCCGATTTTGGTGGTCAAAAACAACGGCACGCGGCAATCGTATAACGCGGAAAAGGTGCGCAACGGTATCATTAAATCGTGCGAAAAACGCCCTGTGTCGATTACGGTTATCGACGACATGGTGGCGGATATTTCTAAACAAGTATATAACAGTATGGAAAGCGAAATCAGCACCAAAGCCATCGGCGAAATGGTTATGGAACGCTTGAAAAAAGTGGACGAAGTTGCTTACGTGCGCTATGCGTCCGTTTACCGCTCGTTTAAAGATTTGTCCTCGTTTATGAGCGAACTGAAACAAATGATGAAAGCGGAAAAACGCGAGCGTGCGGACAATAAAGAAAGTAAATAAGATTTTTAAATGCGCGAGTGCGCGTACGTTCGCGCGGATAATATAGATTTAAGGAAAAGAAACATGTTGCAAACGAAAAAGGTGCTCGTCGGCGGCGTAGCAATCGGCGGTGGGACGAGTGTGAAAATTCAATCGATGACCACGACGAAAACGGCGGATATTTGTTCGACCGCGGCGCAAATTTGCGCGCTGCAAAACGCAGGGTGCGATATTGTGCGAGTGGCGGTTGCGGACGAAGCGGACGCGCGCGCTTTGCGCGAAGTTATCGCTCAAACGAGCGAGCCTTTGGTAGCGGATATTCATTTTTCGGCAAAACTTGCCGTTTTGGCGATGGAAAACGGCGCGCATAAAATTCGCATCAACCCCGGCAACATCGGTGGAGAAAAGGAGATTGCACGCGTTGCAGATTGTCTAAAAGCACATAAAATTCCCGTGCGCGTGGGTGCGAACAGCGGCAGTATCGAAAAAGAATTTTTACAAACGTACGGCAGGAGTGCAACGGCGCTTGTGGAAAGTGCATTGTCCAACGTGCGAACGTTAGAAAAATACGGTGTGGAAGATATCGTGGTGTCGGTGAAAGCGTCCAGCGTACCGCTTACCGTGCAGGCGTATACTTTACTTGCGCAAAAAACCGAGTACCCTTTACACCTTGGCGTGACGGAAGCAGGCACGTTGCAAACGGGCACGATCAAAAGCGCGGTGGGTATCGGTGCTCTGCTGTTAAACGGAATCGGCGATACAATCAGAGTTTCGCTTACGGGCGATCCGATTGAGGAAGTATATGCCGCGCAAAACATACTCCGTGCGTGCGCGTTGGATCAAAACTACGTGGAAGTGGTGTCTTGTCCTACTTGCGGTAGGTGCTCTTGGGAGAGTATGGCACTCGCGGAAAAGGTACAAAAAGCGGTTGCACCGTATAAAAAACGCTTAAAAATTGCCGTAATGGGTTGCGTCGTAAACGGACCGGGCGAGGCGAAAGACGCCGATTTGGGGATTGCCGGCGGAAAGGATAGCTGTATCATTTTTAAAAAAGGCGAGCCGTTTAAAAAGGTATCTGCTTTCGACGCGGAAGAAGAATTTTTTAAGGAAATAAGAGAACTTATCGATGAATAGAGTGGAAGAATATTTACAACAAATCCGCAGGCTGAACGGTTTACAAAACGCGCTGCTTAGCGGTATTACCGTTTACCGTCGGGAAAAAAGCGCGGAGTTTTTGTTGATTACCGACAAGGCGTATACGGAAAGCGAAGTGGTATCGGCAACGGAAATTTCCCGTTCGTTTTTGCCCGAAAATATCACGGCGAAAGTGAAAATCATTAAGCGCGTACCCGATAAGGATATTATCAAACGCAAGATTTTTGAGTTCGTGCAAAGCAAATTTCCTGCAGCGGCGGCGTTTTTGCAAGAAGAGTGTATTCACGTGGAGATGCTCAAAAGCGGTGCAAATTTTTGCTTTGATATCGCGTCGGGCGAGCAATCGCTTTTTCAGTCGGCGCATATTTTAGATGAAGTGAGCGCATATTTGCAAAGCGGGTATTGCGGAACGTTTTACGGCAACGTGCGCGTGGTGGAAAAGCAGGAAGCGGACGCGTCGCTTTTAGAGGAGATACCCGAAACGGAAGAAGAAGCGGTTATAAGCGAAATTCGCCGTTTTGAAATTTGTAATTTTGAAAAAATCGACGGTGTGGACGAAATGCCAAAAAGAGCGGTGTACGCAGCCGATTATCTAACCGAAGACGGCGTATTTTCCGTGTGCGGGGAAATTACTTATATCGAAGAAAAAGAATATGTGCGCCATAACGATAAAACGGGCGAGGACGTGCAAAAAACGCGGTTTATCCTGTCCGTTTCCGACGGTACGGGTGTGGTTCGAACGACGTATTTCCCGAAAAAAGCAACGCTGGAAAAAGTGCGTGCGTTAAAGACGGGGGATAAAGTTGTCCTTACAGGACAAAACGAGGTGTATAACGGCTATAAATCGTTTAAAGTGACCAAACTCAATTACGGAACTCCGCCTGAAAACTTTGTGCCTACGGCTAAAAAGGGAAAGCCCGTGCCCAAGAGTTATCACTCGGTATTTCCTCAGCCGTACGTGGATTATATGCAAGCGGGATTGTTCGATAGCTTGGATAAGCCTGCCGATTTAAAGGATAATTTGTTCGTCGTATTCGACTTGGAAACGACGGGTTTGAATAACAACCCTGCGATGGGGAAAATGGATAAAATTATCGAAATCGGGGCGGTGAAATTATTAAACGGCGAAATGGTGGAAAAATTTTCTACTTTCGTGGCGTGCGAAGAGCGGTTATCCAAAGAAATTATTGCGCTTACGGGCATTACCGACAGCGATTTGGTGGGTGCGCCGACCATTGATAAGGCGATTGCCGATTTTTATAAGTTCATCGACGGCGCGCTTTTGGTAGGGCATAACGTAGCGTTCGATTATCGGTTCGTACATTATTACGGCGAACAAAACGGGTATAAGTTTGATAAAAAACAATACGATACTATGCATCTATCCCAAGAATTATTGCGCGGGGAAGTGCCAAATTATAAACTCAATTCGATTGCCGATTATTACGGGTTTACGTTCAATCATCACCGCGCGTTCGACGACGCGTGCGTGACGGCGAAGATTTTTATCGAGCTGATGAAAAAACGCGGCAAATTGCCGTATTGACAGCCGCTTTTGACTAAGTGAAACGGGGTGTTGAGGGCTGATTTTGATACCGTTTGGCTGGATCGGGCAAATTGCGCGGTCGGCGAAAAAGAAAATACGTATTTTCGTTTGTTCGTGTCTAACGTAATACGTTTTTTGTAAAAGTAAAAGCAAAAGTTAAGGGAGAAGTTTAATGGCGATAAGAACCGATTATGAAGTAAAAGCAGTTCCGCATACCGAGCACCCTTTGCCGCAAGCGATGCGCGAAAACTGGCTGTGCTTGAACGGCGAGTGGGGGTTTTATAAGACGGATATCAAAGGCAACCGTTCGTTCTACGGTACGATTCGAGTGCCTTTTTCGCCGGAAACGATGTTGAGCGGCGTGCGTAGCGGATTTAAACTTCGCACGGGTGAAATGCTCGTTTATTTTAAGAAAATAACACTCACGCAAGAATTATTGCTTGGTAAAACTCTGCTGCATTTCGGCGCAGTAGACAGCGAGTGCGAAGTGTGGGTAAACAAACAGAAAGTGGGTATGCACAAAGGCGGATTTACCGCGTTTGCGTTTGATATTTCCGACTGCGCGAAACTGGGCGAAAACGAGATTATCGTACGCGTGAAAGACGAAGGCACGAGAAACGGCGGTGCGCGCGGGAAACAAAGCGATAAACGGGGCGGTATTTGGTACACGCCGCAAAGCGGTATTTGGCAAACGGTTTGGCTCGAAAGTATGCCAAAAATACATATCAGCGGGTTGAAAATTACGCCCAACGCCATCAATAAAAGCGTACAAATTTGCGTAGACGGCGACGATCCCAAGCAAATTACCGTATTCGACGGCGAGAGAGAAATTTTGCGGGAAACGTTCCGTAAAGAAACCACGCTTTTTTACGATTTTGAACTTTGGTCGCCGGAAAATCCCAAACTCTACGACGTAGTTATTAAAAATACGGCGGGGGACACGCTTCAATCGTATTTTGGAGTGCGTTCGTTTGGCAAAGCGCCCGATAAAAACGGGAAAATGCGTTTGACGCTGAATGGAAAACCGTACTTTTTCAACGGCGTACTCGATCAAGGGTACTGGTCGGACGGTTGGCTTACTTACCCGAGTGACGAGGCGGCGGAAAACCAAATTCAACTGTTGAAAGATATGGGCTTTAATACTTTGCGTAAGCATATCAAGATCGAGCCGATGCGCTGGTATTATCATTGCGATCGGCTGGGCATGATCGTTTGGCAAGATTTCGTCAACGGCGGCGGCGAATATAAATTTACGCACGTGGCGGCGTTCCCCTTCCTTGGCTTTAAGCACAAAGACAGCGACTATAAGTATTTTGCGCGCGAAAGCGAGGCGGGCAGAAACGAGTTTGCACAATTGGTGGACGAAACGCTTACCCAACTGTATAATTGTACGTGCATCGGCGTATGGGTACTCTTTAACGAGGGTTGGGGACAGTTCGACTCGGCAAAATGGACGCAGTACGTGCGCGAAAAAGATTCTACGCGTATCATCGACTCGGTAAGCGGTTGGCACGATCAAGGCGTGGATAAAACCGAGCTTAAAAGTTTGCACACCTACTATACGCCGCTCAAAGTACCTAACGATCCGCGTCCTGTGGTCTTGAGTGAGTTCGGGGGCTATTCGATGAAAGTAAAAGGGCACGTATTCGACGAGAAAAAGGAGTTCGGGTATAAAAAATTCGCGCTTCGTACCGAGCTTGTGGACGCGTTGGAAACGTTATATTTGCAAAAACTCAAGCCGTTGATTGCGCAAGGGCTGTGCGGGTGCATTTACACGCAAGTATCCGACGTGGAAGAAGAGATTAACGGGCTTGTTACTTATGACAGGCGGGTGGTAAAAGTGCCTGTGGGCGTTATGGCGCGGATCAATCGTGCCATTCGAGCGGAGGCGGATAAAATTCAGCTTTTTTAAAGCAAAACTTTTTTAGAAAAAGTTGTATAAAACGCTTGCTATTTTTTGGTCGTAATGGTATAATAAAGACACTTAATAATTGTTTGATTATTGAGAGCGGACGAAAAAGTTCGCTCTCAATAACGTTATAAAGGGGAAAACCAAGTGAAAGTTAAGACGATTGACGAAATGATTTCCGCTTTACAACCGATTGCAGATGAAATGCAAATCGAAATCGTGGAAGTAGAATTTAAGCAAGGCAGAGAACCTGCGCTTACCGTGTATATCGATATCGAGGGGGGCGTGGATTTGAATACTTGCGAAAAATTCCACCGCGCGATAGACCCCGTACTCGACGAAGTAGATCCCACGTTCGGTGCGCCTTATACGCTCAACGTATCCAGCCCCGGCTTGGATAGACCGCTCAAAACCGCACGCGATTTTGACAAGTGTATGGGACAAAAGGTGGAAATTAAACTCTACGCGCCTATGAAAGGGAAAAAGCTGTTCGAGGCGACGCTTGTCGGCTACGACGAACATTGTATCGAAGTGGAAGATAAAGGCGAAAAAATCAAACTCGAAAAGAGCAAAATTGCGAAAATTTGTCGGGCGATTGATTTTGACGCAATATTAAAATAAAAAATCATAAAGAAAAACATATTTAGGAGAGTAATTAAAATGGAAAACAAAGAGTTTTTTGCGGCGCTTACCGATTTGGTAAGAGAAAAGGGCATCAGCGAAGAAGCTTTCATCGAAACGCTTCAAAACGCGCTGGCTTCGGCTTATAAAAAACAATTTGACGGCGGAGCGGAAATTTCCGTTGCGCTCAACCCTGAGCTTGGCACGATCGAATTTAAAGCGTCCCGCTACGTCGTAGAAGAAGTGACGGACAAGGATAAAGAAATTTCTTTGGAAGACGCGCAAGAACTCGATCCTGCTCATCAAGTAGGCGACGTAATCGAAAACGTGTTTATCCCTAAAAACTTCGGTCGTATTGCGGCGCAAACGGCAAAACAAGTTATTTTGCAAAAATTGCACGAAACGGAAAGAGATAACACCTTCTCCGCGTTCTCGGATAAAGAAGGCGAACTTATGGAAGGCGTTATCCGTAAAATCGACGAAAGAAACGTGTACGTGGAACTTGGCGATAAGAAAACGGAAGGCGTTATGCCTCCGCAAGACAGAGTTGTCGGCGAAAAATACGTGGTTGGCGATAAAATTAAAGTGTTCGTAAAACGCGTTAAAAACAGCGGCAGAAACTCGCAAATCGTCGTTTCCCGTTCGGCGGCTGGGCTTGTAAAGAAACTGTTCGAAGCGCAGGTGCCTGAAATTGCGCAAGGGCTTGTGGAAGTGAAAGAAATCGCGCGTGAAGCAGGACACCGTACGAAAATTGCCATCTATTCGAACGATGCGCGCGTGGACGCGGTCGGTGCGTGCGTAGGCAATCGCGGTGCGAGAGTAAACGCGGTCGTAGAAGAACTCGGCGGCGAAAAGATCGATATCATTCTTTGGAACGAAGATCCGCTTGCATTCATTTACAAGGCGTTGTCGCCTGCGGTAGTACTGTCGGTAACGGCGAAAGGGGAACGCAGCGCAATGGCAATCGTACC
>JAZSMB010000184.1:0-16749 GCA_045535685.1 Candidatus Scatosoma sp. | reverse complement strand
CGCCTTGTGGAAGGGGAGTTTTCTCCGCTCGTTCGCACCCGCTTTTTTCAGTTGACTATCCAGCGATTTTTCGTCCACTCTAATCCCCATGGACGAGATCTCGAACGCGCAACCGAGTAAATCGTTCCAAAACAGAATGTCGCCGTTGAGCGACCAGTCGTCGTAGTCGGGTGCGCGGTTATCGTGCGGTTGCCCCGATTTGAGTTTATCGCCGATTTGCATAATGAACACCGTTTTATGCTCTTTCGTATACGCGTTTTCGCGTTCTTTCGACGAAAGGGTTGGATACAAATCTTCCAGCTCTTGCGAAGTGACGAATTGTACGGTGCGCTTGAGCTCCACGTCAATTTGCGGATAACGGCATTTGAGATAATCGAGCGTGTCGCAAATGGCGCCCACGATGCCCTGTACTACTTTTTTCAAATATTCGATGTTTCTCGTTTCGGGAGTGATGATTTTTTCCCAGTCCCATTGATCGGTGTAAACGGAGTGCAAATTATCCATTTCCTCGTCGCGGCGAATGGCGTTCATATCGGTGTACAAACCCTCGCCTGCGGAAAACTGATACACGGCAAGCGCCATACGTTTCCATTTTGCAAGCGAATGTACGACGACGGCGTCTTTGCCCGTTTCTTTTAAATCGAAACGAACGGCGCGTTCTTTCCCGCTCAAATCGTCGTTTAAGCCGGTGTCGGGATCAACGAATAAGGGCGCGGAAACACGCTTTAAATTGAGTGCCAAACACAACCGTTCTTCAAACGTGCGTTTGAGTAGCCCGATGGCAGATTGCGTGTCGTATAAACTTAAAGAGGACTTGTATCCTTTTGGTAAAATCACTTTGCTCATAATTTGCTCCAAACGAGAAATATGTTATAGTATAACATACGCAAGCGTATTTGTCAATGAAAAATGCGGATAAAAGCGTTTGCGAAAAGTGGAAAAATGCATAGAGAAAAAGATAAACGTGCGTGTGAAAAGGCTAAAAAACGGTTATATAAAAAAGAGTGAAAGGTAAAAAAGACCATTCCCGCCGATTTTTATCACTTTTTTGAGAAAAAACGCGTGAAAACGCTTTGATTTTCGGCGGAAATATTGTACAATATAAGATGACGGCGTGCGGTATTTTTTACCGCTTGCTAAAGCAAATAAAAAACAAATTATTTTTCGGAGTTTTTTTCAATGGGACTTATTAAATACTTGATGGGCGGCGACAGTCGCAAGAGCTTGAAAAAGTTGAACAAAATGGCGGACGAGGTAGAAGCACTCGAACCCAAATATCAAGCGATGGACGACGAAACGCTCAAAGCGCAAACGCAAGTTTTGAAAGACCGTTTACAAAACGGCGAAACGCTGGACGATATTCTTTTCGACGCGTTTGCAGCCCTTAGAGAAGCGGCAAAGCGCGTACTGGGTATGCGTCACTTCCGCGTGCAAATTATCGGCGGTATCTGCTTGCATCAAGGCCGTATCGCGGAAATGCGTACGGGTGAAGGTAAAACGCTCGTTTCCACCCTGCCCGCGTATTTAAACGCACTCACGGGCAAGAGTGTGCATATCGTTACGGTCAACGATTATCTTGCAAAGCGCGACGCAGAATGGATGGGCAAAGTGCATAAATTTATGGGCTTGACCGTCGGCGTTGTAGTGCCCGGTATGGACGACGACGAAAAACGCGAGGCGTATAAATGCGATATCGTTTACGGTACGAATAACGAGTTCGGGTTCGATTATCTTCGTGACAACTTAAAAACCGACATCACGAAAATGATGCAACGCGATTTGACGTTTGCTATCGTGGACGAAGTAGACTCTATTTTAATCGACGAAGCAAGAACGCCGCTCATTATTTCCGGTCAAGGGGAAAAATCGTCCGATTTGTACGTGCAAGTAGATAAACTCGTTCGTACGTTCCAAGGCGGTTTCGATGACGAACTTAAAGAACAAGAAGAAAACGCGGCTGTAGCGCAAAAAGCGGATAAGAAAAAGAAGAAAAAAGTAGTAGAAGAAGCGGACGAAGCGGACGAGGACGAAGAAGAGTTCGTCGATTATACGCAAATGACGCTGGAAGAACAAGCCAACTACGAAGCAGAGCTTGCAGAAAAGCGCGCGGCGGCTGCGCTCACCGCACCCGAGGGCAAGAGAGCCAAAGCGGCGGCGAGAGAATGGGATTACATCATCAACCGTAAAGAAAAGACGGTCGAACTCACCGAAAGCGGCGCGAAGAAAGCGGAAAGATTTTTCCGTATCGATAACATTGCAGAAATCGAACACGCGGATCTCAACCACCACATTCAACAAGCGCTCAAAGCACACAAACTCTTTAAGCTGGACGAAGATTATATCGTAAGCGAAGGGGAAGTGGTTATCGTTGACGAATTTACCGGTCGTCTTATGATCGGGCGTAGATATTCGGACGGGTTACACCAAGCGATTGAAGCGAAAGAAGGGGTGGAAGTCCGCAGCGAAAACAAGACGTACGCGACCATCACGTTCCAAAATTATTTCCGTTTGTATAACAAACTTTCGGGTATGACGGGTACGGCGAAAACGGAAGAAGCAGAGTTTAGAACCATCTACTCGCTCGACGTAGTGGAAATTCCCACCAACCGCCCCGTACAACGTGTAGATTTGCCTGATATGGTATATTCGACGGTGGACGGTAAAAAGCGTGCGATCGTGGAAGAAATTATCAACCGTCACGCAAGCGGTCAACCTATTTTGGTGGGTACTTCGTCGGTAGATAAATCGGAAGAAATTTCCCGTTTGTTGGTCAGAAACGGCGTAAAACATAACATTTTGAACGCGAAAAACCACGAACGCGAAGCGGAAATCGTTGCGCAAGCAGGTCGTTTGGGCGCGGTAACCATCTCCACCAACATGGCTGGGCGCGGTACGGATATTTTGTTGGGCGGTAACCCCGAATATTTGGCGAAAAAGCGTTTGAGAGAAGAAGGCGCAGCGCACGAAGATATCGAGCTTGCAATCAGCTTGTATATCACCGACGTGAGCGACGAAATTAAAGCGCTTAGAGAAAGATATCAAAAAGTTTACGAATATTATAAAAAGCAAACGGACGAAGAAAAGGCGAAAGTAATCGCAGCCGGCGGTCTTTGCATCATCGGTACCGAGCGTCACGAGTCGCGCCGTATCGACAACCAGCTCCGCGGCCGTGCAGGCCGTCAAGGGGATATCGGTATGTCGGTGTTCTTCTTGTCCTTGGAAGACGATTTGGTACTTCGTTTCGGCGGCGAAAGAATGAAAGCCCTTTACGCGCTGTTCAAAATCGACGAAGATACCTGTTTGCAATCGAAAATGCTCTCCCGCGGTATCGAAAACGCGCAAAGAACGATCGAAGGCAGAAACTTTGGTATCCGTAAAAACGTATTGCAATACGACGACGTTATGAACAAGCAACGTATGGTTATGTACGAAGAACGTATGAACGTATTGCGCGGTGCGGACGTACACGAACAAGTACTCAAATACATTCCCGACTACGTAGCGGAAACGCTGTCGGCGGCGGTGAACGTAGAAGATATGCCCGAACTTTGGAACGAAGCGGAACTTAACGCCGCGTTGGAAAGAAAACTTTTACCCGAAGGCACGAACTACGTCACGCGCGAACGCTTGATGAAGTGGGATTACGAGCTTGCGTTAAAGAAAATTTCCAAGAAAGTAGAAAAAGAATACGAGAAGAAGATTGCGGATTTGAAAGAAATCGGCGTTGACTTCTCGCAAATCGAACGCCGCGTGCTGCTCATGACGGTGGATAGAAACTGGATCGACCATATCGACGCGATGGACCAACTGCGCAAAGGCATTTCCTTACGTGCGTTCGGTCACGTTGACCCCATCATTTCGTATAAGAAAGAAGGGTTTGATATGTTCGATGAAATGGTAGAACGCATTCAACGTACCACCATTAGTACTTTGCTCAAAGTTCGCGTAGAAGTGCGCGCGCAACCTGCGCCTACCGCATCGGCTCCTGCGCCCGCGCAAAACGGAAACGCACCTGCGCCCTCGGCAAGAAGACCGTTTAGAAGACAAATGCCTTCGCCGCTTTCGAGTATGTCCTCGCAACAAAAAAATAATAACGAACAATAAGGAAAATATATGTTCAAAGCAGACGATTACAGATTAAAAATTCAAGGCATGCGCGTCATTTTGAAAGAGGCGGAATACGCGCTGGATATCGAGCATTTGCGCCCCCGCCTTGCGGAACTGGAAAAAGAACAAGAAAACCCCGACGTTTGGCAAGATTTGGAAAAATCCACCAAAATCGGTAGAGAAATTTCGGCAATCCGCAATAAAATTACCGCATACGAAAAGGGCGCGACCGCACTCTCCGACGCGGAAGACGTTATCGATTTAATCGAAGAAACGGAAGACGAGAGTTTGATTGCGGAATTAGACGAAATGCTTGCCGTAGCGGAAAAAGATATCGAAGATATGCGTATCCGCGCCATTTTGAAAGGGCCGTACGATAACCATAACGCCATGCTCACCCTCCACGCGGGCGCAGGCGGTACGGAGGCATGCGATTGGTGTCAAATGCTGTATCGTATGTATTGCCGCTATTGCGAAAAACGCGGGTTTAAAGTATACGAACTCGACCGCGAAGCAGGCGACGGCGCAGGGTTTAAGAGTGTGGATTTTAGAGTAGAAGGCGAAAACGCCTACGGGTATTTGAAAGCGGAAATGGGCGTACACCGTCTTGTGCGTATCTCGCCGTTCGACGCAAACAAACGCCGTCAAACTTCCTTTTGTTCACTCGAAGTTATGCCTGAGGTAGAAGAAGACGACGAAGTGGAAATCAACGACGACGATATTCGTATCGACATTTACCACTCGGGCGGTGCAGGCGGACAAAACGTTAATAAAGTTGCGTCGGCGGTACGTATCACGCACTTCCCGACGGGGATCGTGGTACAATGCCAAAACGAACGCTCGCAGCTGCAAAATAAAGCGATGTGTTTCCAAATGCTCAAATCCAAGCTTTTGGAAAAGAAAATCGAGCAACGCCAAGCAGAAGCGGCGGCGATGAAAGGGGACGTAAAGAAAATCGAATGGGGCGCACAAATCCGCTCGTACGTATTCTGTCCTTATACGCTTGCAAAAGACCATAGAACGGGCTTTGAAAAAGGGGATATTCAATCGGTTATGGACGGGGATATCCACGGGTTCGTTATCGACTATTTGAAAAAATCGTAAGAAATAAGTGGCGGGTTGCCACTTCTTTCTTTCTACACGGAAAAACGTTATGAAAGTAGATATCAATAAACAAAATCCCATTATTTTAGGTATCGAATCGTCCTGCGACGAAACGGCGGCGGCAGTGGTTTGCGGTCGGAAAATTTTATCCGACGAAATCGCATCGTCGGCGGATATCCAAGCGCTTTACGGCGGCGTAGTACCTGAAATAGCGTCCAGAGCGCACACCGACGCGATTGCGGCGGTGGTGGATCGTGCCGTGAAAAACGCGGGGATTACCTATCAGGACATCGACGCGGTAGCGGTTACGTACGGCGCGGGGCTTTTGGGTGCGCTTTTGGTGGGCGTATCGTTTGCCAAGGCGTTTGCGTATGCTTTGCGAAAACCGCTGATCGCCGTTAACCATATCCGTGGGCATTTGGCGGCGGCGTACTTGGACGAACCTACGTTGCAACCCCCGTTCGTTACGTTGCTGGCAAGCGGTGGGCATACCGCCATTTTACACACGAAAAACTTGGCAGAGTTTGAAATTTTAGGCGCGACGTTAGACGACGCGGTAGGCGAAGCGTTCGATAAAGTAGCGCGGGTACTCGGCTTAAAATACCCGGGCGGTCCGCATATCGAACGTTGCGCAAGTGAGGGGAAAGCGGTTATTCCTATGCCCAAAATGCTCAAAGGCGGCGGCGGATATAACTTTTCGTATAGCGGCTTAAAAACGGCGGTTATCAATTATTGTCATACGATGGAGCAACGCGGCGAAACGTACTCCAAAGCAGACGTGGCGGCGTCTTTTCAATGCGCGGCGGTGGACGTACTCGTAGAAAAAACGGTTGCGGCGGCGCAAGAAAAGGGAGTAAATACCGTAACGGTCGGCGGAGGCGTAGCGGCGAACGGATATTTGCGCACGGCGCTTGCCAACGAGTGTAAAAAGCACGGTTTAAAACTCGTATTGCCCGAAAAGCGGTATTGTACCGACAACGCGGCGATGATTGCGGCGGAGGGCGTTACGCAGTACCGTTTAGGAAATTTTGCCGACTTAACGCTGACGGCGAAAGCGAGTATTCCTTTGGCAGCGACGCTCAAAACGGTGCAAAGCGCGGCGCAGGAAAAGGCAGGGAAATAAGCGGAGATAAGCGTAGATGGAAGAATTTGTTGAAATTTTGTTGCACGCTACTTTGGATACGCTGCCGCTTTTGCCGTGGCTGGTTGTTATGTATATGGTGATGCAACTGCTCGAAAATAAAACCGCGCTCAAAAACGCGGATAAATTCGGCGGTAAGCTTGGACCGGTATTCGGCGCGGCGACGGGGCTGATTCCGCAATGCGGTTTTTCGGTTATGGCGGCGAAGTTTTTCGAAAAGAAGTATATCACGATCGGTACGCTGCTTGCTATCTTTTTTGCCACGAGCGACGAGGCGTTTATCGTACTCGTTTCCTCGGGCGAAGGCGCGGTTTGGTTGTTGCCTACTTTGCTTTGTAAAGTGCTGATCGGTATTGCGGTAGGATACGTTGCCGATTTATTGATGCGTATGACAGGACGGGGGCAGGTATGCGTTGAAATGCCAAAAACGGACGAAAATGCGCCCAAAAACGTAAAAGATATCTTCCTTACGCGGTATCAAGAAGAAAAAGAAATCGACGTCGTTTGTTCGTGCGGAAAATCGCACGGGGGCAGCGGCAAAGTACAAACGTATCTGCTTTACCCCTTATTGCACGCTTTGCGAGTAGCCGGGTTTATCTTTGCGGTCAATTTCGCGCTGACGGCGATCATTCACTCGGTTGGCGAAGAAGCGTTTGTGGCGTTTATGCACAAAAACCGCTTTTTGCAACCGCTGATTACTTGTGCGATCGGGCTGATCCCCAACTGCGCGTCCAGCGTGGTACTCACGGAAACGTTTTTAAGCGGCGGCATTACGTTCGGTTCGTTTTTAGCAGGACTTTGCGCCAACGCGGGTATGGGGTTCGTCGTGCTTTTGAAAAACACCCGTCAATGGAAACGTAATTTGGTATTACTTGGCGTGTGCTATTTCGTGCCCGTAATCATCGGGCTGATTTGCAATATTTATCCTTTCGCTGTATAAACTGCACGCAAAGCGTTTGAAAAGCGGAAGATTTGCGTTATATATAACTATCCAAAAAGGAGAAAACGGTTATGGAACAAGTAAAAATTGTACAAACGGAAGGTCAAGAATTGACGATTGCCTTGAGCGGCGATATCGATTTGGGGAATGCGGAAACGTTTTTAAGCGAAGTGTTGCAAGCGTATGACGCAAATCCTCAAAATATCGCGTTCGATTGCGAAAATTTGCAATTTATCGACAGCACCACGCTGGGTACGTTCGTCAAAATTTTAAAAACGGTGCAAGCAAGCGGCCACACCGTTCGCTTATTCGCCTTGCAGCCCAAAATCAAAAAACTCTTTTTAATTTGCTCGCTCAATACCATCATGGAGATTGCGTAATGGAAAAATTTTTCATCGAATTACCCTTAACGGGCGAATATCTCACTACGGTACGCTTGACGACGGGCGGACTTTGCGCACTCGCAGGGTTTGACGTGGACGCGACGGAAGATTATAAAGTGTGCGTGACGGAGAGCTTACTTATCTTAAAAAGAAACGGCTATACGCGTGCGAGTATTACGTTTACGGTAGGCGAAGCATTGGGCGCGGAGATTAGCGGTAAGGATATGGGCGAAGCGGTAGAAGAATCGTTTGAAGACGAAATTTCCAAAGCGCTTTTATCCGCGCTGCTGGGTAAAGTAGAATTTACAGCCGATAAGCAAGGTAAAGTAGAAAGTATCGTTTTTGAAGGTTAAAAGGTAGGGGCATGGACGAGTTGTTCAAGCAATACAAAGAGAGCGGCGATATCGCGATTCGCAACAAAATCGCCGAAAAATATCTCTACATAGCGGATATTCTCGCAAAGAAGTTTGTGGGACGCGGCGTTGAATACGACGACTTGAAACAAGTCGCCGCGCTTGCGCTTTTACGCGGAATCGACCGCTTTGATCCGTCGCTTGGTATGCAATTCTCCACCTTTATTACGCCCACCATTGCAGGCGAAATTAAAAACTATTTTCGCGATAAATCGCGCGTGGTCAAACTCCCAAGAAAGTTGAGCGAAATTTCGATGGCGGTTAAAAAATACTCGGATACCTATCTTGCGCAAACGGGCGAAAAACCGAGTGTAAAAACGATCGCGCAAAAGCTTGGGCTCGCGGAAGAAGACGTTGTAAAAGCGCTGGAAATCGGCGGCGTAGTGTCGTTGGACGGCATGGCAGGCGACGACGAAAACGACAAATCGTTATACGCGCTACTTGCCGACGGCGAAGATAAATACGACGCGTTTGAAACGAAAGAAGCGTTAAAAACGGCGATGCACGATTTTTCCGACATCGAACGGGCACTCGTTGCGTATCGCTACGTGGACGAGTGTTCGCAAAGTGAAACCGCGCGTCGCTTGGGTGTTTCGCAAATGTTCGTTTCGCGTATGGAACGTAAAATTTTGTTAAAGCTCAAAGAACGTTTGCAAGATAATTTATAAAGCACGTTTTTGTCGCACGCTTGCGGCAATATGAAAAAATAATCGAGGAGGTATGTTGT
This sequence comes from Candidatus Scatosoma sp., assembly GCA_045535685.1. GTDB lineage: Bacteria > Bacillota > Clostridia > Christensenellales > Borkfalkiaceae > Scatosoma. Next base: position 7,934 of record JAZSMB010000184.1, on the reverse strand, counting down.
GTTTTTTGAAATTAAAAATTACGAGTCGATGCGGCGAGCGATCGAAGAACTTTGCTTGCGTTTAACCGAGCGCAACGTATCCGACGAAAAAGTATTTGATAGCAAGCTGGTTACAACCGAACTACTGGGCAACGTATTACGGCACGGCACGGGCGAGGCAACGTTATACGCCGATTTTCAAGACGGACATATCGAAATTCACGTGCGCTCCACGCAACCGTTTATTCCCCCGAAAAACAGCCAAAAAGCAAGCGTATACGCCGAACACGGCAGGGGCTTGTATTTGATTGACGCTATTTGTGAAGAACGTACAAACAGCGAAGAAGGCGATATTATCGTGCGTATCCGTATCGAATAACAAAAGCAAACACTCCTATCCAAAAAGCGGATAGGAGTGTTTTTTGCATAGAAATAAGCGTAAAAAAGAACCGACCTATGAAAGTCGGTTCTTTATATGTTGATTGAGAGAATGTTACGACAATTTGATAGCGAATTGATACATTTTCGCAAGCAAGCCATCGGGAACTCTATCTCTGTATTGACCAAGATAGATGAACATCTTACGGAAGAATTCCTTGTTGTCGCCACCTACTACGTAGTCGGGAATTTCGGGCATAACGCCTTTATATTTCAAGATGAACAGTTCGGTAAATTGATTTCTTTCTTCGCTGTTCAAGATAGCGATAAACGGGTCGAAACTCTTGCAGTTATAGAAATCGTAGCCTGCCGTATTTACTTGCGTAGGCAACATGCTGTCTTCGAACGTAGGGTTCACTTCTTGTGCGATTTCTACGCCTTCAACGGGGCCGCCTTCATAAGGCATAGCTTCTGCGTATTCTTCTACCGTGAATTCGGGAGCGGGTGCAGGAGTGGAAACGGGAACGATTTCTTCTTCCTCTTCTTTAGGGCAAGCGCGTTTCTTTTGGATAGCGTAGCCAACGATTTGAACAACAGCCGCGCCTGCTGCAACAGCGCCGTAAACCATGCTACCTGCATAAATAACGAGAACGGCAAGTACCAACGATACGAGGTAACGAATCAAATCGAATACCAAACCTTTTACGGTTTGCAAACGAAGTGCGCCGAATACTACGATAACGTATTGTACGACTACGAGTACAAGCGCAGCGTCTGCGAACAATGCCGCTGCAAGTGCTTCCGCGTCTGCGTTTACAGCAAAAGCGATTGCTACGGAAATTGCGATAGACAATACAAGTTGCAATACTTTCGAAAGCGTCTTTTTGCCGCATTTTTTGAATGCCAAAACCAAATATACGATTGCGCCGAACGCTGCAAGTGCCGCTACGATTACTTCGAGTACGGAGCCAAAGAGATATGCGGTTGCCGCGTAGGTAGCTGCGCCTACTACGAAGAAGAAGGATGCAACTCTAAGTGCGCCGGTTTTACCGCTGATCAAAGCAAGTAATCCGAATACTGCGCCAAAGAAAAGACCTGCTACGAGCACGTAAAGTGCAAGCGCGTTTACCAAACCGCCGAGCGTTGCTACGTCAGCCAAAACGGGCAATACGCCGAATGCGGGGGTAGCCGTGCTGGAAAGCAATGCCATAACGGTGTCAAGCAAGGTTGCCGACTCGAAAGCAGTACCGTTTAATACTTGGATGGGCAAGAAGAAAGCTGCAACGCTGAGGATAGCAAGCAAAACGCCGAAAATGCGGGTTGCTGCGGTTTTCTTCTTAGGTGCGGGGGTTTCTTCTACTTCTTCCGCTGCTTGGGGGAGAACTTCGGGGACGTCTTCGTAGGGGAGAACGTCAAACTCGAAAGGGCTGTTGTTGTTGCTCATAACAAATCTCCTGTATTTTTGCTCTTTCATTCCGCGCATAGTAAATATGGACGCGCGAAACGATTATTTACTGTATTATATCACTTTCTCGTAGAGATGTCAATACTTATAAAATACAAATTTAGAATTTTTGCAAAAAAATTCGCCTTTTTTTGCGTTGAAAGGATAGATATGCTCAAAAACTCTTGAAAAAATTTTTCAATTAGGGTATAATAAGAATAAGAGCGAGCGTAGAGGCTCGTTTGGCAGGGCGACGAGCAAAAAACGCGCCGTAGTACGTACGGAGGAAATATATGAGCGATTTAAAAAAAATTATTGACCAAACGGCAAGTCGGTTAGGGCTTAATTTGGCGTTTTATCCCGAAAACGAACGCTGCGAAAGCGTACCTTTTTGCGATAAACCGTTTGAAGAAACGACGGACGACGGTACGCATACGTTTTTCCGCTTTTCGTTTGAAAACGCAGGGTATATCGGCGTGCTTTTCGGCGTGGACGAAACGCAAAAAAATTACGCGTCGCTCCTCCCTGCGTATTTGGAAAGTTTTACCGATCGCGAAATTCCGCTTTCCAAAACCGACTATTTAAAGCGTATTCTTTTGGGCGAAAGTACTTCGCTTGGCGCATACAAGTACGCAATGAAATTCTCTTTGCTGGGTTGCGCTTGCTACGCGCTCGTCATTCGAACGGATAAATGTATGCAAGAAACGCTTACGGTCATTCAGCAGTACGGCGGTAACAGCTTGGATACGGCGGTGCAAATGGAGGACGACGTTTGCGTACTCGTTAAGTTTTTGCTTGGCAAGGACGGCGAGGAAACGTCTGCCGTCGATTACGCCGAGTTTTTGGTGCAATCGTTGCAAGAAGAGCTCGGGGTGCACGCCAAAGTCGGGGTTGGACCGATTGTCCGCGACGTAAAGGACGTTGCGTTTTCGTACGTTCGCGCGGAAAACGCGCTTCGCTATGCCAACGTATTCGAAATTGCGGGAAACGTCCACTCGTATAGAGAATTTATTTTGATGAAAGTCCTCGAAGAAGTGCCTAAAAATAAGTTAGAAGGGTATTTTGCGGAGTTTACCGACGAATCGTTTAAGGAAATTTTAGCGGACGAGGAAATGCTGGAAACGGCGGAGGCGTTTTTGAAAAACGATTTGAACGTGAGTGAAACGTCGCGAAATTTATATATGCACCGCAACACGCTTTTATACCGTTTGGATAAAATTGAAGTGGCGACCGGCTTAAATATCCGCGTATTCTCCGACGCCGTGTCTTTCCAAGTACTTACTTCCATCTATAAACTGTTAAACCAATAATTATTAAGGAGTCGTTATGTCCAATCATTCCTTTATGAAACAAAACGAAGAATTTATAAACGACGGAGCGTTTTGCGCTCCGTCGCAATCTACTACGCCTATTTTAGATAAGTTGCCCACGCAAGACGATCCACCCCAAAAGCGTAAGAAAAAAGTTTGGCGCGTTGTGTTATCCGTCGTGCTGGCACTCGTTTGTTTTTTTGGCGGTATGCTTGTCAACTGGCTGTCGCTGGATAGCGAAATGCGCTCGCTCGTCCGTTTAAAAACGGCGATTCAAAACAACTACTACGACAACGTGAGCGACCAACAATTTTACGATACCATTTTCTCTGCGGTTGAAGATGAACTGTTGGATAACTATTCCGAATATTTGAGCGCGGACGAGTACGCAGAAATGAAGAGCTCGGGCGAGGGCAATAACAGCGGTTTGGGCGTAGTGTTCAACGCAAGCGGGGACGAGGTATCCTTGGAAATTGCCCGCGTATGCGGAAACTCGCCGGCGGAACAAAGCGGTATCGTTGCAGGGGAAAAAATCGTGGCGTTTGGTACTGTGGAAACGGAGATGATAAACGCGAGCGATTTTACGAGTTTTTCCGATTTTATTAAAGCAAGGGAAGCGGGCGAAACGGTGTACTTGCGCTTGCAATTAGGCGAAAACACCCGTACCGTGTCCGTGACGAAAGCAAATTACGTGGAAAATTACGTGTTCTACCGCACGAATACGCAGGCGTACCGTTTCACGGGCGAACGCGCCACTACTTTAACGGAAGGGGGCGCGCCTTTAACCTGTTTGGACGGCGATACGGCGTATATCCGTTTGACGCAATTCAACGGTAACGCGGTGGAGCAATTTACGAAAGCGATGGAACTTTTTAAGCAGGAAAATAAGACGAATCTAATACTCGATTTGCGCGATAACGGCGGTGGGTACGTAGATATTATGCAATCGATTGCCGCGTATTTTTGCAAGAGTGCAACGATGACGTATCCGCTGGTTATGACTGCCGATTACGGCGAGGCGAGCGAGTCGTTTTATGCACACGGCAACGGTTATCATCAGCATTTTTCCGTAAACAGCCGTATTTGCGTTTTGGCGGACGACGGTACGGCGTCTGCGTCGGAAGCGTTAATGGGTTGTATGCTCGACTACGGCGCGCTTGCCTATAGCGATATTTGTTTAATTGAAAAGGACGGTGTTGCGAAAACGTACGGTAAAGGCATCATGCAAACTACGTTCCCGCTCAGCGGTTTGCAAGGCGACGCGGTAAAGTTGACGACGGCGCGTATCCGCTGGCCTTTGAGCGGGAAATGTATTCAAGACGTAGGGATTTGTGCCAACGACGGAACGAAGACCACGGCAAACGATGTTTCCGATGAAGAAGAAATTGTATCGGCGATTGCGGCTTTGGGATTATAAATAGCGTAAACGATAGGGGCAGGTATGCGACGAACGCGTACCTGCCCTTTTGATTTTATACGATAAAAGCACGCGAAAGGAGGATCGCGTGCTTATGATATGGAGGTTAATCCATGAGAAACTTGTATGCTGTTTTAAGATATAACAACGCGCTTAAGCGTTTGTTATGGGTACAGTATAACACGCTTTTGCGAAAATTGAATATGCGTTTTGTGAAAATTATGTAAAAAACACTCCGTTCGATTTTTTTCGAACGGAGTGCAATGATTAAAAGTCGTTATTCGTTTTTCGCAATGGACGCCAGCGCTTTTTCTACTACGTTGTCAACGGTAAACCCGAAGTGTTCAAACGCGGTTTTTGCGGGAGCGGAAACCCCGAACGAACGCATCGCTACGATTTCGCCGTTTTCGCCTGCGTACTTATACCAGCTGATATCCGACGCCGCTTCTACGCATACTCTCGCTTTAACGCTTGCGGGTAAGACGTTTGCTTTGTATTCACGCGATTGCCGTTCGAAAAGCTCGATACAAGGCATGGAAACGACGCGTGCGTTTACGCCTTTTTCCGCCAAAACGGCTTTCGCTTTCACGCAAAGTTCCACTTCCGAACCGCTTGCGATCAACAGTACGTCGGGCGCGCCTTCGCAATCGTCCAACACGTAGCCGCCTTTGAGTGCGTATCTGCCGCTGTTTTCGTATTGCGGTAACGCTTGACGGGTTAAAACGAGTGCGGTAGGTTCTTTACCGCTGAGTGCGGATACCCACGCCGCCGCCGTTTCTTTACCGTCTGCGGGGCGGAATACTTTCATACCGGGAATGGTACGGAGCATAGACAAATGTTCAATCGGTTGATGGGTAGGACCGTCTTCGCCAACGCCGATAGAGTCGTGCGTTAAAATGTACGTAACGGGCAAGCCCATGAGTGCGGACAAACGCATAGACGGTTTGCAATAATCGGTAAAGACGAAGAAGGTAGCGCAATACGCTTGTACGCCGCCGTGCAGTTGCATACCGTTCACGATTGCCACCATCGCGTTTTCGCGTACCCCAAAGTGCATATTTCTACCCGCTTTGTCGTCCGCCGAGAAGGTGCCGTACGTAATAGCGTCCGTGTCCTTCATAATAGACATATTAGACGGGCCAAGGTCAGCCGAGCCGCCCATAAGCGAAGGAATTTTCGCTGCAAGGAGATTGAGTACTTGCGAGGACGTTTGGCGGGTTGCCATCGGTTTACTAAATTCGTACAAACCGTCGATATCTTCAAAGTTGGGCATTTCGCCTGCCATCGCCGCTTTGTATTCTGCGTAAAGCTCGGGGAATTGATTTTCGTAATCAATCATCATTTTCTTCCAGAACACTTGCGCGTTCTTGCCCGATTCGCCTGCTTCTGCGCAATGATCGAACACTTCTTGGGGGCATTCGAACGGAGCGTATTCCCAACCGAGGTTTTCTTTGGTTTTTTGCAAATTATCCGCGCCGAGAGGTGCACCGTGGCTCTTTTCGCTGCCTTCTAAGGGCGAGCCGAATCCGATACGGGTATGGCAAATAATAACGGACGGTTTTTCTTTGTTTGCTTTTGCTTTATTGACCGCGTCTTCGAGTGCGTCGATATCGTCGGGCGAGCAAACGAGATCTACGTGTAAAACTTGCCAATTTTGCGCCGCGAAACGTGCGCCTACGTTTTCTCTAAACGTCACGTCCGTGTCGCCTTCGATGGTAATATTATTATCGTCGTAGAATAAGATAAGCTTGTTAAGCTTATGCGTACCTGCAAACGAGCAAGCCTCGTACGAGATACCTTCTTCCAAACAACCGTCGCCGCAAAGCGCGTACGTGTAATGGTCGACTACGGGGAAACCGGGGCGGTTATACTTAGCCGCCAAATGCGCTTCTGCAACCGCTATACCAACTGCGTTTGCGATACCTTGTCCCAAAGGACCGGTCGTCGTTTCTACGCCGATCGTGTGACCGTATTCGGGATGACCGGGCGTATTCGAGCCGAGTTGACGGAACTGCATCAAATCTTCTTTGGTAAGCCCAAAACCGTATAAGTGCAACAACGCATAGTGGAGTGCCGAGCCGTGCCCTGCGGAAAGAACGAACCGATCGCGGTTGTCCCACTTGGGATCACGGGGGTTGAATTTTAAGCAGCGTTGATACAAAGCGTACGCAATCGGAGCGCAACCGAGCGGCAAACCGGGGTGGCCGGACTTTGCTTTTTCAATGGCTTCGGCGGACAAAATTCGAAGTGCGTTGATGGTTGTTTTTTGTACGTTCATATATTAGGTCTCCTAATAAAATTTTTTTCGATAAATAAGGTGAGTTATTTGGCTACGGCTTTGCCGATTGCTGCAAATTTCGCATTCAATTCCTTGGTTTTGTTCTCTCTCCAAGTTTTAATAAAGTTTTCAAGAGGGGAAAGGTCGAGGAAGTTATAACCGCGCAAGAAATAATACAAATCTTTTACGATTTTAATTACGCCGTCTTTGCGGTTAGATTCTACGTTGATAGGCAGTACGGGTTCGTGCAAACTCATACGCATCAGCGCCCAGCCGTCGCCGTGGTTTTCGTCGTAGCAAAGTCTAAATCCTTCAAAATTGCTATCCGCAGGGGTTGCATAGTACAAATTTTGCCCGTACGAAGTAAAATCGGCGATGAGTTGTTTACCCAGCGAGGCAAAATCCACTCCGTTTACGAAGTTCACGCGCAATTCTTGCGCTTCTTGCGGCATTTGCAAATCGGCAATTAAATCGGTAAGCGATTTACCTTCTTTCGCCGCGTTTGCAAGCGCAATCAACAAGCGAGTAATCAAATACGCGCCGTCGTCCAAGAAATAGTTTTCCGCAAGTGCTGCGTGCCCGCTCGTTTCAATCGCCAAAGGCGCGTATTCGCCGCGGCTGTTTAAGCGGATTGCTTCGTTGATAACGTTTTTATAACCGCGTTTAAAACGCAAATGTTTCCCGCCGCGCGCTTGAATAAATTTCGTCAGCCCGTCGGAGGTTACCGAGTCGGTTACAATCGTTCCCGCACTTTCATCGAGTAGAATAGCGGAGATAAGCGCAATTAAGCGGTTTCTACCCAACTCGTTACCGTTGCTATCGACCGCACCCGCTCTATCCACGTCGGTGTCGAAGATAATACCAAAATCTGCGCCCGTCGCTTTTACGGCGTCGCAAACGGATTGCATTGCTTGTTTATTTTCGGGGTTGGGGATATGGTTCGGAAAGTTACCGTCCGGTTCTAAAAATTGCGAACCGTCGGTATTTGCGCCTAAAGGCGCAAGCACTTTGCTTGCAAAAAATCCGCCCGCGCCGTTACCGGCGTCCACGATGATCTTTTTGCCTGCGAGTGGCGTTTCTTCGCCCGTCGCCATACGCACTTTTTCAACCAGCGACGCTGCGTATTCG
>JAZSMB010000182.1:0-3578 GCA_045535685.1 Candidatus Scatosoma sp. | reverse complement strand
TTGCATAAGACCTTGCTATCAACGTTCCTTACGTCGTGCAGACCTTCCATAAATTTCGTCGAGAAAGGCGTTCAGCTCTGATATAGCGGATTTCAGATACAGGGTGCCGCTACCTCCCCGCCTACGCGCAGCCTATATATTATACACCATTTTGCCCGCCTTTGCAACCGTTTTTTGCGTTTTTTTCGTGTTTTTGCAAAGAAAGAATGATAATCGCGTGAGAATATTGCAAATGCGTTGACAAATTTTGCTAAAAAGTGTATAATAAATACTTGTTATAAAGGAGATTTTCATATGAATGAAAAATGCACGCACGATTGTTCGAGTTGCTCGTCCAACTGCTCGTCGCGCAAAAAAGATAAACAAAGTTTTATCAAGCCGCCACATAAAAATTCGTCGATTAAAAAAGTCATCGGCGTCGTTAGCGGAAAAGGCGGCGTAGGTAAATCGCTGACCACCGCGCTGCTTGCCTCGCTTGCGCAAAAACAAGGTAAAAGCGTAGGGATTATGGACGCGGATATCACAGGTCCGTCTATTCCGCATATGTTTGGGGTACACGAACACGCTACGGGTAGCGAAAACGGCATTGATACCGTGCTTTCGCCGTCGGGTATGCAACTCATGTCTATGAATTTACTTCTCGATGAAGAAAATATGCCCGTCGTTTGGCGCGGAATGGTCGTTTCCGGTACGGTAATGCAATTTTGGACGGACGTTATCTGGAAAGACGTAGATTTACTCTTTATCGATATGCCTCCGGGAACGGGCGACGTGCCGCTGACCGTTTTTCAAAGCATTCCCATCTCGGGGATCGTAGTGGTGACGACTCCTCAAGATTTGGTAAAAATGGTAGTGGAAAAAGCCATCAATATGGCAAATATAATGAACGTGCCCGTGCTTGGCTTGGTGGAAAATATGAGTTATATTTCCTGCCCCGATTGCGATAAGAAGATTCCCGTCTTTGGGCATAGCAAAGCGGACGCACTCGCCGCAGAATACGCAATTCCCGCGGTAGCAAAATTGCCGCTGGATATGCAAATTTCCACGCTTGCCGACCAAGGCAGAATTGAAGATTATCAAACGGACGCATTCAACGACGTATTTACGCAAATCGAAAAAGCACCTGCGCGCAAAGCAGAATAATATAATTTATACGAAAGATAAATGGGCTATCGGGGCGAAAAAGAGAAAATTGAGAAAAAGATAGGCAAAGTAAAACGCATTGTCTTTTGTATCGTTGCGCTGTTTTTAATCGCGCTGAGCGTATTTTCCACCTTTTTCCCTCCTGCTTCGTGGAAATATTATTTTGATCTTCCGTCTATTTCCAAGCGCGCACAGGGCGAAATGCGCTTGCATTTCATCGACGTAGGGCAGGGCGACTGTGCGTTTGTTGAACTTCCCGATGGAAAAACGCTGCTCATTGACGGCGGCACGCAAACGCAAGCGTCGAAACTTTCCATTATGCGTCACTTAAAGGCGTTGAAAGTAAGCAAAATCGATTATTTGGTAGTTTCTCACGCGGATATCGACCACGTTGGCGGGCTTGCGGAGGTGGTTAAAAACATTCCCGTTTCCCGCGCGTTTTTACCCAAGTGTAGTATCACGGAGAATGCCGAATACGCTGCTTTTTACGCTGAAATTAGCAAAAGCGAGTGCGAGATAGAATATTCCATGCGCAAAACCACGCTTTCGTCTAACGGAGAATATCCGTACGTTTTGCAATTTTTATATCCCTATACCTATGACGTAGAACACGGCAATACGGAAGATATGGAAAGTAACGAACGTTCTTCCGTCCTTTGGTTGGATTATCAAGGCGTGAGTGCGCTATTCACAGGCGACGCACCTGCAAAAACGGAGAATGCGTTGATTCTCGATAGCGATATGGGCTTGTTTGACGTTTATAACGTAGACTTAACGAGTACGGAAATTTTAAAAGTATCCCATCACGGCAGCTCGAGCGCAACCACCGACTTATTCGCGCGGTATTTGGGTGTAAAAGACGCGGTGGTGTCCTGTGGAGTGGATAACGATTACGACCATCCGTCCAAGCGCGTGCAAGAAACACTTTCAACGATCAACGCAAACCTGCATAGAACGGATTTGCACGGTAGTATTATCATTACCGTTTCCCAAGACGGCACGTATCAAGTAGAACGGCTGGAAAAGTGAAAAGAAGGCACCATGTCCGCGTTGAATATAAAAAATATACAGTAAAATCCATTATATAAGGCTAAAAATATGCAAGCAATTTCTTTTAGAAAAGTAAATTTTTCCTATCAGGAAACGGATACGCAATCGGACGGCGACTTATTTTCGCTTTCCGACGCTTTCGCGTTAAAAAACGTCGATTTTATCGTTAACGAAGGGGAATTTGTCGCCGTTTTAGGGCATAACGGTAGCGGTAAGTCTACGCTTGCCCGTTTAACGAACGGCTTATTAACGCCCAATGCAGGCGAGGTAACCGTGCTCGGTTTAGACGCTTGCGATGAGAAAAATTTATTTGAAATTCGCAAACAGGTAGGTATTGTTTTCCAAAATCCCGACAACCAAACGGTTGCCTCAATCGTAGAGGACGACGTGGCGTTTGGACCTGAAAATATCGGTGTTCCGCGCGAAGAAATCGGGCAAAGAATCGATTTTGCCTTAAACGCGGTGGGTATGGAAAAATATCGTCATTCGACCACTTCGCGCCTTTCGGGCGGTCAAAAACAGCGTATCGCCATCGCGGGCGTTTTGGCGTTGAAACCGAAAATTATCATTTTAGACGAATCGACGGCGATGCTCGATCCGCGCGGTAGAAAAGAAGTAATGGACGTCGTTGTAGAACTGAATAAACAAGAAAAAATGACGGTTGTACTCATTACGCATTTCCCAGAAGAGGCGTTGCTTGCCGATCGCGCGGTCGTGATGCATCGCGGGCAAATCGTGCTGGAAGGCACGCCTAAACAAGTACTTTCCAACGAAAACGAACTGAAAAAGTATGCGCTCACTCTGCCCAAATCGTTGCAAATTTGTCAAGGCTTGCGTCAAGGGGGTTTAGAAGTAGGCGATGCGCTCACGGCGGAGCATTTAGCCGAAGAAATTGTGTCGGCTATTGCAAAAACGCCCGTTACTTTACCTTTGTTTCACGAAGAAACTGTAAAAGAAGAGCAAAAACAAGAAAAAGCGCTCACACCAAGCGTTATATGCGAAAATCTTTCTTATACGTACAACGCAGGCTCGCCGTTTGCTTCCCACGCATTAAACGGCGTACATTTAACGGTCAACGAAGGCGACTTTTTTGGGATTATCGGGCATACGGGCAGCGGTAAATCGACGTTCGTACAGCACTTAAACGCGCTTATTAAACTCCCTACGGCGGAGAAAAAATACAAAGAAAAACGCAAACGCGGCAACGCGGAGCAGCAAGAAAATCCCACCGTTTTATCGGTTGCGGGGTTTGATTTGACGGATAAAAAGACCGATTTTAAAAAGCTTCGTCAACAAGTGGGCATGGTGTTTCAATATCCCGAATATCAACTCTTTGCCGAAACGGTATTCGACGACGTAGCGTTTGGGCTGAAAAATTTCCAAGC
>JAZSMB010000150.1:0-3703 GCA_045535685.1 Candidatus Scatosoma sp. | reverse complement strand
CGCCGCAATCGGGGCATTTCACTTCATCGAGATAATTTTTGACCAGCTCGTCGAATTTTTTCTCACATTTTGGGCATTTATACTGTAAAAACGGCATCTTTCCGCTCCTTTATAGCTATCACTCCCCCTATTATACCGCGCGCACGGGAAATTTGCAACCTTTTTTTCGCGAAACCCTTGCAAAACCCAAAAAAATATGGTAAACTGTGTTTATCAAATCCACTTTTCATAATAGGAGGTTCGATATGAAAAGAAAAAAGTTTTTAGCGGCATTTTTAACGCTTATAATGGGCATAAGCATTATTTTAGGATTTGTTTCTTGTAACACCCCACACACTCATAAGGTAGGTGAAGACGGCTTTTGCGTATCTTGTGACCAACCCATCAGCGCAACAGATGGATTAAAATTTGAACTCTTATCAGATGAACGCTACCGAGTAAGCTCCTATACCGGCACTTCCACGCGCGTATTTATTCCAGAGACACACAACGGTTATCCCGTTTCATACATCAAAGATCTTGCGTTTCATGATGATATAAAATTAACGACTCTTGTCGTCCATGACAAGCTTATGACATGCGGGAATGCTTTCATAGATTGCATAAACTTAAAAAATCTCACCGGACCCGCTTTTATGCTCGGGAGGGTTCCAAAAGACAACTTACAAACAGTAGCCATTACTTCCGGCGAAGAGATTGGGTCTAGCACATTAAAGGATTGCAAAAACTTAAAAAGTGTAGTTCTTTCCGACAGCGTGCTAACAATTAAACACTCCGCCTTCTATGGTTGCAGCAGTTTAACGAGCATCACTCTCCCCAAACACTTAACAACGATTGAAGACTATGCTTTCTATGGCTGTAGCAGCTTAAGAAGCGTGCATCTTCCTAACCGTGTAACGGTAATTGGTAAAGATGCATTTTCTAACTGTGATCAATTAGTTTATAACGAATACGGCAATTGTAAGTATTTAGCCAACTTAGACAACCCGTATCTCGCTTTCATCGAGCCAACGGACGCAAGCCTTCCTAGCTATACGCTCGCTAAAAAAACCAAACTCATTATCAACTACGCATTCTCCGATTGCACAAGCTTAACCTCTATCGTTATCCCCGACAGCGTGTCAAGAATCGGCGACGGTGCTTTCTATAATTGTAAGAACTTAACCAGCGTATATTATACAGGTACGGCAGGTAGATGGAAGGCGACCTTCATCGGCAATGATAATTCTAAGCTAACCAACGCAACGCGGTATTATTATATTGAAAACGCAGAAGACGTGCCTAACGATGGCGGAAATTACTGGCACTATAACGCAAACGGCGAAATTGCCGTTTGGTAAACAGTTTCATCTCTTCAAAATATCAGCGGCGGATTGTATTAAGCAATCCGCCGTTATTTTTACATTCATCGCATACCTGCCCTCTATAAAACGTCCCTTTTGTCATTCTGAGCATTGCGAAGAATCTCTCACAAAACCGCTTTGCCTTGCAAAAAACTCTCAAAAAAACCGCGCACGTCCAAGCCCGACTTCTCAAACGCACCGATCAAATGTTCCGCCGTCGCTATGGAAAAACGATTATCCTTATAATACCGCTTTAACCCCTTAAAAAACACGTCGTCGCCAACCGATTTTCGCAAAGTATCCAGCATAACGATCGGTTTATCTATTTCTAAACACCGATATTCAAACTCGCTGACAAACGCACTTAAAGAGCGCATCATCTTGGTATCCGTCCGCCCCAAAACACTCCCGTACACGTCATAATACGCCCGATATTCTTTCAAAGCGTCCCCCACCACACGCTCCCGTGCAATCCCGTACTTTTCATAGTTTTCAAAAAAGCAAATTGCCGAGTATTCCGCCAAGCCCTCGTCCTGCCACGCATTTTCCACCTGATCGCTCCCCACGACAACGCCCCACCATTGTCCCGCCGTTTCCTTTGCCACTGCTCGCGCAAGCGCCTGCTCCTCCAACCGATCGGACACCATCGTCAAAGCAGGGTATCCCTCACTCCCCAAACAAAGCCCCGTCTGCACGAGCGAGTATTTCAAATACGGATACTCCCCAAACGTGTTTTCAAAGTACGCAAACGCCTCCGCGGCGAGCGCCAACCGCTCCTGCGCGTGTGCGTCGTCGTAATAATAATAGTAGATATCGTTCCCCCCAGCCTTGGTTTGCAAAATGCGAAAATCCTTCGACAGCACCAATGCAAAATCACGCGCTTTGCTCGCCGAAAAGACGTATTCTTTCTTGGTTTCCAGCACTCTTTCTCGCTCCAAATCCCCCGTTGCCGCCACCACGTAATCTTTGGGAAGAGTAAGGGATAAAGAAAAATCGGCGCAATCTTGATAAAACGGGTCGCCGATAGCCGAATACGAAATTTCGCAAAATCCACCGTTTTTGATACCGCATAAAATAGGGAAAAAGTTGCCTAAATTAACGGTTTTTTCCGTCACGCCTATGCGATGGTTTACGAAAGCCAGTTTCACCAAAAACGCGATATCCACCACCACTTTTTCGCTGGGAAAAACCGACTTTTCCAAAAACACGAACAAAATATTTTCATCCTCCCCCATCACCTCCCAACTTTTCGCACCCGAAACGGAAGATATGACCATTTCGCCGTAGCTTTCGCCGTTATAATACGCCGTCTGCTCGTCAAGCGGCGAAATCGGCTTTTGCGTAGCGTCTTTTCGATACGCGTTGGGGTAAAGTTGAAATTTCAATACGGAAATCTCACTATCCGTCGAGTTCTCAAACGTCACTTTCATCGCGCCCGTCAAAGTAGCGTTTTCCGGCATGTATTCAGCGTTAACCTCGTACCTGGTATATACGTTTTCCGTTTGTTTACACGAAACCAACCCCAAACACGCACCAAATAACACGAAAGCAACCAACAAAAATCCTACCGTTTTTCTCGCCCTCGCAAACATACGCACAAACACGTTTTTCATCGCCGTCCACCCCTTAAAAATCCATTCTCTTTCTATCCTATGCCCTCGCTTTTTTAAATATTCCTAAACAAAACGGAGCGTTTGCGATACTGCAAACGCTCCGTTTATTCAAACACACTTACATCCATTTTCTCAAGCCGCCCAAGCGGTAGGCGTCGTCCGATTACTCTTAAACCACGCCGTATCCTTAAACAGCGTATTATTGTTCGAGCAATTGACCGTCACCGTTTTTCCATCCGCAGACGCCACGCAAATATTCCCGTTCAAATCCAATATGCTGCTACCGCTTAAATACGAGGGAATATACACCTTATCCGTATATTTCGCCACGTTATTAATAAACGATTGTTTAGGGAAATTATACGACGTACCGCCAGCCACGCAAGTCGCCACCACCACTTTGGGTTGAATCACGTCAATCAACGTAGCCGTGCTGGAAGTAGAGCTGCCGTGATGCCCCGCTTTATAAAACGCCATTTTCGGCAAGTTATTGCTTGCAACGAGCGACGCTTCGCCCGCCGACTCCAAATCTCCCGTGAAAAGATAATGGTTATCCCCTTGCGAAATCATCATACAAACGGAGTGATTATTCTCATTCGACGAATCTTTTTGCTCGTAATACTTCTGATACAAAATATGCATCGTCACGCCTTCGCCGAGTTCATAACTACGCTTCGCGCCGCTAGAATTATTCCAGCAATCGAGCGCGGTATAATGCACCGCCCCTGCCGCCACTTCTTTACTGCG
>JAZSMB010000015.1:0-5488 GCA_045535685.1 Candidatus Scatosoma sp. | reverse complement strand
TTGAAAATGTAGGAAAAACGCTTGGAAAGGACCCGCAAAACGGAAATCTTACTTGCGTTGCTTTGTATGGATTAGAGTAACCCAAAATTCTTGCGGAAATGTGTGCGAAACAATGCCATGCGTTGCTCGACGGCATTAACGGCGACGTTGCGTTTTTGAGTAAGCTCATCGATTACGTGTTACAGCGCTGTAATTAAACGGCGGTTAAGGAATGGTCTATGTTGGAAAATTTTGCATCGGAAACGATTAAAAATTGTACGGAAGAAGAACTCGAAGTATTGTGCGACGAACTTCGAGAAACGATTTTCCAAACGGTTATGAAGCGCGGAGGACATCTTGCGTCTAATTTGGGTGCAATCGAATCGACCGTCGCTATGTTTCGGGTGTTCGATTTTCCAAACGATAAACTAATTTTCGACGTTGGACATCAATGTTATGCTTATAAACTTTTAAGCGATCGCTACGACCGCTTTACGACTTTGCGCCAAAAAGGGGGCTTGTCTGGATTTCCCAAACGTGAAGAAAGCGCTTACGATTGTTATAATACCGGTCACGCAGGGACGTCTATTTCCGCTGCTTTAGGGATCGCGAAAGCGCGTGATTTACAAAATGCCGATTTTTATGTAATTGCGTATATCGGTGACGGATCTTTCCAAAACGGACTCGTTTACGAAGCATTGAATAGCTTAAAAGTTTTGCAAACGAAAATTTTGATTATTTTGAACGATAACGATATGTCCATTTCGCCCACCGTTGGCGGTATGCACGACGTTTTATCGCGTATTAAGCATGGAAACGGAGAGCAAAGCGTTCGTTTGTTGGAAAGTTTTGGCTTGAAATATATCGGCGTAAAAGACGGCAATAGCGTAAGCGAAATGGTGGACGCACTTACGCAAGCGAAACAACTTTTGAAAACCGATTGCGTATTATTGCATATTGCAACGCAAAAAGGAAAGGGATATGCGTTTAGCGAAGAATATCCCACGGATACGCACGGCGTATCAGCAATCGGCGCAAGCGTGGAAAAAGAATATTCGCAAGTGCTTGGCGAAACGTTGTGCTCGCTTGCGAAAACGAATGAGAAAATTACCGTTGTCACGGCGGCGATGAAAGAATCGTTGGGGTTATCCAACTTTTTTGATCAATATGCTACGCGTGCTTTTGATATAGGGATTTGCGAAGAGAATGCGGCGGTTTTATGCGCAGCAATGGCGGTAGGCGGTTTAAAACCGTATTACGCCGTTTATTCGACCTTTTTACAACGTGCGTTCGATGAAATTATTCACGACGTATGCGCGCAAGATTTGCCCGTAACTTTTTGTATCGATCGCGCAGGGATTGTTGGGGCAGACGGGGAAACGCATCAAGGCGTATTTGATTTGTCCTATTTATCGCTGATTCCAAACTTAACGGTTGCCGTACCCAAAGACACCGAGGAGTTTAAGGAAATGCTCCAATTTAGCGCGTCTTTTAACCATCCTTTGGCAATTCGCTATCCAAGATCGGGTGAAGTGGTATTCCCGCAAACAAAATTACCTATTCAAGTTGGTCAATGGGAGTACTTACACCGTGCCAAAGAGGGCGAAAACGCGGCCGTGAGTGTGATTGCCTGCGGTGAGCGCAGTTTGCTTTTGGCGATGGAAGCGTTGCAGTTGGAGCAGCAAAAAGGCAACGATTTCAACGTGATTAACGCCCGCTTTGTAAAACCTTTGGATATGCAAATGCTCCAAGATTTACACAGTAAACACGTGATAACCATCGAAGATAACGTATTTATCGGCGGGCTTGGTTCGTCGGTAAATAATGCGCTTATACAGCTTGAGAAAGCCTGTAAAGTGGAGAATTTTGCTTATCGCGACGCGTTTATTCCACAAGGAAAGGTGGCGGATTTGCAAAAAGAATACGGTGTGGATTTGCTTAAGTTGCAAAAATATATCAAAAGAGCGTTGCAAACAAAATGAGAGCGGATAAGTTTTTTGCCGAGCGTTTCGGCTCACGGACAAAAGCCGCTCAAGCCATAGAAAAGGGTTGGGTACTGCGGGGCGGCGCGCCCATTCGAGTGAAAGACGAAATATCGTCGTTAGACGGTATTAGCATCGAAATTCCAAGTGAAACATTCGTATCCAACGGCGGATATAAACTCAATAAAGCCTTGCGTGAATTTGATTTTGCTTGTAAGGATAAAATTTTCGTGGATATCGGCGCAAGTACGGGCGGGTTTACCGATTGTTTGTTGCAAAACGGCGCAAAAAAAGTCTATACCGTGGACGTGGGCGAGAGTTTGCTTGACGAACGCTTGTTGCAGAGCGGAAAAATCGTGCAAATGGAGAATACCAACGCGCGATATTTAACGCGCGAGGATTTTAAGGATGCAATCGATGGCGTTGTCACGGACGTTAGTTTTATCTCTTTACGACTGATTTTTCCTGCGATTGCCGCTATTTTAGCGGATAACGGTGATGCTTTGGTGCTGATAAAACCGCAATTTGAGTGTGAAAATAAAAATATTTCTAAAAACGGTATCGTACGTCCGTCTGCGCACGCGAAGATTGTAGAAAAAGTACTTTGCTACGCAGAAGACTGTGGATTGTATGCGATAGAGATTACGTATGCGCCCATTCGCAAGGGAAAAAACGTGGAGTACGTGGCGCATTTGAAAAAATCCAAAAAATCGGATGTGACAAAAGAAACGATTATCCAAAGGGTAGAAGAATTCGTGCGGTTGGGCGAATGGAGATCGGCAAAATAAACGGTTGGAGAAAGCGATGAAAGTCGGCGTATTAGGAAACTTAAACAAAATCAAAAGCGAAAGTGTAGTAGAAGAATGGATACAACTTTTACGTGAAAACGGCCACGAGGCTTGCAAAATGCGTTCGGTAGAATGCATTACGGACGTGGACGTTGTCATTGTTTTGGGGGGCGACGGAGCAATTTTACACGCGGCTGTTCACGCTTCGCAAAG
Source organism: Candidatus Scatosoma sp. (assembly GCA_045535685.1). GTDB lineage: Bacteria > Bacillota > Clostridia > Christensenellales > Borkfalkiaceae > Scatosoma. The sequence continues at coordinate 2,526 of JAZSMB010000015.1, read as the reverse complement.
AGGCGTTAAAATCATCGGTGTAAACTACGGTACGCTCGGCTTTTTAGCGGAATACGAGAAAACGGAAAGCGAGCGCGTGATTGCGCTTTTGAAACAGTTGGAAAACGGTACGTGTCGTATTTTGAAACGTAGTATTTTGCAATTAGACGTTGCAGGAAAAACGTATTATGCGCTCAATGAAATTGCATTGCATCGCAATCAATCGCTTTCTACGTGTAAGGAATCGCAACTCTTGCGTTTGGAGATTTATTCTCACGAGGGCAAATATTCGTTAGCGGGCGACGGTGCTTTGATTTGTACGCCGACGGGCTCTACCGCATACTCGTTATCGGCGGGCGGGGCAATTTTAACGCCGGAAGTGCCTGTGTTTATGCTTACGCCTATTTGCGCGTTTTCTATGCGCGCGCGTCCGATCGTTTTAGCCGATAACGAAGAATTCGCTTTGCGTATCGTACATGGGTCGGGCGTAGTTTCCGTAGACGGACTCTCGGTGGAGGCGTTACCCGAAAATGCAACGGTTTTCGTTAAAAAAGCGCCGTTTACAGCCGATTTTCCCATGTCGGATAACTTGGATTTCTTTGCAAAAGTAAGAAATAAATTAGATGAATAAGGGTTCGACGATAAATCATTAAGGAAAGGTAAGGAAAATGTTACGTTCAGCAAGACATGCAAAAATTTTAGAGATTATTACGCGTAAAGAAATCGAAACGCAAGAAGAGCTTTGCGCAGAATTGCAAGCGATGAACTTGGTTGTGACGCAAGCGACCATATCGCGCGATATCCGCGATTTGCACCTGTTCAAGGTGGCGGGCATCGAAAAGAAATACCGCTACGCGCATATTAACGGCGACGATAGCGAAATTTCGCCGAAAATGCGGAGCTTATTCCGCGATTGCGTATTGTCCGTTAAATCGGCAAGAAACTTGGTCGTAGTCAAAACTTTAGCGGGGAACGGCGCGAATGCAGGCATGGTAGTGGATAAACTCAATTACAGTAAAATCGTTGGCTCGGTTGCCGGCGACGATACTTTGTTGGTTGTATGTGAAAGCGACGAAGACGCGCTTGTTGTGGCGGAGAAAATTAGCGAATTAAGCAGATAAACCGATGATAAGAAGGAAAGTATATGTTATCAAAACTGACGATTAAAAACGTAGCGCTGATTGAAAACGCAGAGATCGTATTTGGAGAAGGCTTAAACGTCTTATCCGGCGAAACGGGTGCGGGTAAATCGGTTATTTTAGACTCCGTTAACTTCGTTTTGGGTGCAAAAGCCGATCGCTCGATGATTCGTTACGGCGAAACGGAATGTTTTGTAAAAGCCGAGTTCATCGTTTCTGAAAATTCTAAAAGCGTGGAATTATTGCGCGATATGGATATCGATTCGGACGGGGAAATCATTATTTCGCGCCGTTTTTCGGAGAACGGTAAGAATACGATTAAAGTAAACGGAAATACGGTCACGGCAACGATGCTTAGAAAAGTAACCGATTCGTTAGTGGACGTACACGGTCAAAGCGAGCATTTTTTCCTTTTAAAAGAAAGCAATCAATTAAGGACGTTGGACGTTGTGGTTGGACAACCGCTCCTTGAAAAGAAATCTACGTTAAAGGTATTGATCAACGAACGCAATGAAATCGACGAGCAGATTACGATGCTTGGCGGGGATGAGAAAGAACGTGGAAGACGTTTGGATATACTCAAATTTCAAATTGACGAAATTATCGCCGCGGATTGGAAAGAAGGCGAGGAGGAAGAACTCTTAGAAAAGCGGAATAAATTGATGCACGCTGAAAAAATTATTGCCGCGATTCAAGAAAGCGGTCAAATATTCACGCAAGAATACGGACTTTTAGACGGATTGCGTATGGCGACTCGTTCGCTTGCGAGTATTGCAAAATACGCTGACGAATACGCCGTTTTGCAAGAAAAGTTGGAAAATTTGTCTGCGGAAGCGGAGGATTTGAGCGAAACGATTGCAGGTGTTGCCGACGAGTTGTATTTCGACGAAAACGAGGCGGAGGCAACCGAGCATAGGCTGGACCTTCTTCGCTCGTTAAAACGCAAATATGGCGCTAATAAGAGCGAGGTAGATGCGTACTTGCAAAAAGTGCAAGCGGAATACGATTTATTGTCCGATTGTGAAGGACAGTTTGCCGCTTTAACGACGAAAAGGCAAAAAGTTCTCAAAGAGATTTACGAAATTTGTTTGGATATGACTGCTTTGCGTAAGCGAGTTGGAAACGAGTTCTGCGCGCAAGTGGTCGCCGAATTGGAAACGTTGAATATTCCGCATGCACAATTTTCCATAGAGTTTAACGCATATTCGTATGCGGACGCGGAACACGCCACGGCGAACGGGTTGGATGGTATTACGTTTATGTTTTCTGCAAATGCCGGCGAGCCGATGAAACCGCTTGGTAAAATTATTAGCGGCGGGGAAATGAGTCGATTTATGTTGGCGATTAAAACGCGTTTGTCTGGTTTGAATGCTATTTCAACGTATATTTTCGATGAAATTGACGCGGG
>JAZSMB010000199.1:0-3133 GCA_045535685.1 Candidatus Scatosoma sp. | reverse complement strand
ATGATAAGCGAAGTGCCTTTATACGCCTCCGCTTCGGTTAAAGCGTTTAGGAATTGCGCTTTGTTTGCGCCGATGGACACTAGTGCAACGTACACGTCTTTATACTGCATTGCCATCAAACCAAGTTCTTTTTTCTTCGTCCGTTTACCACCCATCGAAAAGCGCGCAACGGCGCCAAGCGGCGTCGCTTTCGACGTTTGTCCGCCCGTGTTGGAATATACTTCGCTATCCAAAACGAGTATATTCACGTTTTTCCCCATTGCAAGCACGTGATCCAAGCCCCCGTAGCCGATATCGTACGCCCAACCGTCGCCGCCCACGCACCACACGGAGCGTTGCGTGTCCAAACGCTGAAAATCGTACGCAAGCCGCATACCCAAGCCAAACTCAGCGTTGTCTTCAAAGAGCGAACTCGCCCAAGCCGGCCCCTTGCCGTCTGCGTTGGTAGAATACGGACAGCAGGGCGCGCTTCCGCCGTAGATAGACGAACAACCGGTCGCGTTGGCAATGACTGCCTTTTCGCCAAAAAGTTGCGTAAGCACCTTAATATACGCCGTTTCTCCGCACCCCGAGCAGGCGTATGAGAATTCGAATAAAGGCGGGTAAAACTGACTTCCCTTTATCGTGTTGCGTTTAAAAACACTCGTATCTGCTTTGGGAAGTTGTATTGCTTGCTCCCAAGCTTGCGCGAGTGCGGGGGTAAACTCGTCGGTGGGCGACATAACGAGCGCGTTTTCTTTAGTGGGGCAAACGTTGGCGCAAACGCCGCATCCCATACAATCGAGCGGGGATACGCGGATGGTAAATTGCGCGTTTTTCACGCCCGTTGCAGGGATGGTTGGAAAGCATAAATCATCGGCGTTTTCGTCGGGGATTGCGAACGGACGAATACAAGCGTGCGGACATACGAACGAGCATTGCCCGCATTGAATACAGTTACCCTCAATCCATTTGGGGAGCAATAACGGCGCAGCGTGTTTTTCTAACCTTGCCGTGCTCGTTTTATACGTTCCGTCGGCGTTGAACGCGGACACGGGTAGCTCGTCGCCTCGTAAATTGAGTATCGGGCGCATAAAATTTTGATAATATATATTATCGGCAGAAGGGTGCTTTTTTACTTCTTTTGCTCGTGCGTTTTCGAAAATTTGCAAAGAAATTTCTCGGATTGCCGCCTGCGTTTTATCGATTGCGCGGAAGTTATTTTGCACAACCGTTTCGCCTTTTCCCAAAAAGGTCGATTGCACTTTTTCTTTTAATTTTTTAATAGCCGTTTCATAAGAAAGTAGGTGAGGATTTAAATAGAAAAACGCCGCTTGCATAATCGTACTCGTTCTGCCGGATAAACCGCATTCTCGCGCGATTTCCGTTGCGTCGATTACGAAAAAGCGCAACTGCTTTTCAACGAGTGTTTTAACGACGCTTGCAGGAATATTTTCCGCAATTTCCTCGTCGGTTTTCCAAGGGCAGTTTAATAAAAACACGCCGTTTTCTTTCGCGCCTTTTAACATCTCCAACCTCGTCAAATACGATGGGTTATGACACGCGGTAAAATCGGCACGGTCAATCAAATATTCTGCATAGATGGGCTTCTCGTCAAACCGCAAATGCGATACCGTAATCCCCCCCGACTTTCTCGAATCGTATTGAAAATACGCCTGCACGTAGAGAGGAGTATTTTCACCGATGATTTTGATGGAGTTTTTATTCGCGCCCACGCTTCCGTCTGAGCCAAGTCCGTAAAATTTACAAGCAAACGTGCTTGTGGGGGTAGAAACGAACGGTGTAGTGCAAGAGAGCGAAGTAAAATGCTTATCGTCGTTGATGCCCACGGTAAAATGGTTGATCGGTTGCTCGCTTGCCAAATTTTGTATAACGGCGTACGCCATATCGGGCGTAAATTCCTTTCCGCCCAAGCCGTATCTTCCGCCTACTACGCGGATATGCGTTTTATTGCCTTGCATAAGCGCGGTGCAAACGTCTTGATACAGCGGCTCGCCCTGTGCGCCCGATTCTTTCGTCCGATCGAGTACGGCGATTTTTTTACACGTTTGCGGAATTTTGGATAAAAAAGTTTCGCTGTCAAAAGGGCGGTAAAGCCGTACTTTTATCAAGCCGACTTTCTCGTTTTTTTCGTTTAATTTTTCAATCATCTCGTACATGGTACCTGCGCCGCTACCCATCATCACGATAACGCGCTCGGCGTCTTTTGCTCCGAAATAATCGATTAAATCGTACGTTCTACCGCAAATTTGCGTTAACTTATTCATCGTTTCTTTGACGATCGTAGGCAACTGCGCATATCGCTCGTTTGCCGCCTCGCGGTTTTGAAAATACACGTCCCCGTTTTGCGCCGTGCCTCGTTGCACCGGCTGATCAGGCGATAAAGCACGTGCTTTGAAGCGCTGTATATCCGCTTGATCGATTATGGATAAGAGTTCGCTTTCTTCAAACGCTTCGATTTTACACGTCTCGTGCGAAGTGCGGAAGCCGTCGAAAAAATGCAAGAACGGCACTTCGCTTTTGAGTGTAGCCGCGTGCGCAAGCAAAGCAAAATCCATCGTTTCTTGTACGGAGGACGAACAAAGCATGGCAAATCCGCAACCGCGCACCGCCATGACGTCTTGATGGTCGCCGAAAATATTGAGCGCGTGCGTGGATAACGCTCTGGCACTTACGTGAAAAACGGTGGGTAATAACTCGCCTGCAATTTTATACATGTTAGGCAGCATCAACAAAAGCCCTTGGCTACAAGTATAAGTGGTAGCAAGCGCGCCACAGGTCAACGCGCCGTGCAGCGCGCCTGCAACGCCGCCTTCCGATTGCATTTCATACGTTTGCGGAAGGTCGCCAAAAACGTTTTTCTTACCGTCCGTGGACCAAATATCCGCTTGTTCTGCCATCGGTGTAGAAGGGGTAATGGGATAGATAATAATCAGCTCGCTTAACGCGTAAGAAACGTAGCTCGCCGCGCCGTTTCCGTCAATAGTAATCGTTTTCATATCATACAGTATTTCCTTTTACGATAAAAAATTGCAAAAAAAAGGACATTTTCGATAGCTAAAACGGTGTAAATGCTAAAAAAGTTTATAAATACTTGTAAAATACTTGTAAAATACTTGACAAAAATGGGGGG
>JAZSMB010000104.1:0-10457 GCA_045535685.1 Candidatus Scatosoma sp. | reverse complement strand
AAAAAGCCGTATTCCACGATCACGGAAGGTACTTGCACGCATTCCAAAATAAAAAACTCGCCCGGCATCACGTTCCTCTTCCGCACCTTTTCTTCTGCGTATAAATCGTTGAGTTTTTGTTGCAAACAAAGCGCAAAACGGTTGCTTTCTTCGTCGTTTTTGCGATAGAATACCTGCGCGCCCCGCGTGGAGTGCGACGGATAAAAATTTTGATGCACGGAAATAACGAGCGACGGCGAGAACGCCTGAATCATTTCCCGCCGTTTGAGCATATCGCGCTTTTTAAATCCGTTCGTAGCCAAGCCGTACAAACCCGCACTCGTTTTTCGCGTCAACGCCACTTCAAACCCGATCTCTTCCAACGCGTCTTTTAAATACAGCGCAATCGACAAATTGATATCGCTTTCTTTCGTTTTCGTCGTTCTTCCCACCACACCGCCGTCCATTCCGCCGTGCCCCGCGTCCACGACGATTTTTAAAGGCGAACTTTCTTCGCCAAATACCGCTTGCGGCGTAGAAAGTGCTTGCACGCAAAAAGATACCGCTGCCAAAAAGAGTGTAATTACCGCCATCGAAATGGCAAAAAGAGCTTTTCTCATACCCTTATCGTATGCGTACACGCACGCAAATATGACTGTGCATTTAAAGCGCAAACCGCGTTCAACGCATACCTGCCCCACTCGTTTGAGCGGGGCAGGCATAACTTTATACAAATTTTTTATCGCAATAAGCAGGGCAAACGCCCTCTTTCTTTTTTCTTTCGACCTGTGCGTGATCGGTCGTTTTTAAGTAAGTACTCCATTTGATTTTCGGCGTAAATAACCGCCATATTTTACTTATTTTTCTATTCATGCCTATATTATGCGACAAACGCTTGCATTTTATACCTGCATTTCCTAAATTGCGACACTATTTATATCGTATACTATCCGCATGCAAGTACTTTATCTATACAACTTAATGGCTTCTTCCGTATTTTGGGGCGTTTTTTGGAGTATTTTTATCTTTTTAATATGCTTTTTATGCGTACATACGGCAAGATTACTTCGTTTTGGCTGGAAATACCAAAAGCAGCAAAAACAAGAAGTCGCCGTCACAAATGAACAAGAAAAACCCAAAGAAAAGACGGAAAATACAACTGCGCCGCCCCAACCCGTCTATTATATCGTCGAGAAAAAACGAAAAACCCGTACCAGTTATTCCGAACCCAAACGCATCGATTTTAAATAATTTTTATCGATAAACGCAACCCTGCCCTGCTCGTTTGAGCAGGGCAGGGTTGCATTGAACACACTTTTAGTCTTTTTTCGGGGTTTCAAAATCGCCCGTTTCTTCGTTGAATTTTTGCAAGTTGCCACCATCCGTCCACAACCGTTCGAGGTGATAGAAAAGGCGGGTTTCGTCGTTGAAAATATGCACGATAACGTCCGCGTAATCGATAACCGCCCAACGTCCGTCGCGCACCCCTTCGGTACGCGTAGGCACGATACCGTACTCTCTTTCTACAAGCTCTTCTACTCTTTCGCCCATCGCTTTAATTTGCGGCGCGTTCGAACCGCTCGCGATGATGAAATAATCGCACAAATCCGTCTTTTCGCGCACGTACAAAGATACGATATCTTTCCCGCGCTTATCCGCCAACGCTTTGCAAATTGCAATCGCCAATTCTTTACTGTTTAACGTTTCCATTGTTTTCTCCTTTTTGTTGATTATAATACGCGCACGCCAGCTCGGTCAACGGGTACACGTACGCGTTTTTCCTTTTCAAAAACGCCACCGTTTCGTTTAAAGCCAGTCGTAAACAATTATCCAAATTTTCTTCGCCCTTTCGCCAAAACTCCGCGCGAATTTGCTCCACCACGTCGTACGAGCGTTCTTCTTCCACCATGTCCGCCAAAAATATGAGCTTTTCCAAAACGGACATATTCTCTCTGCCGCTCGTGTGATAGCGTACCGCGTTCAAAATATCCCTATCTTTTACGCCAAACGCATGCTCCGCCAAATACGCGCCTGCAAATTGATGCCAAACGCTCTTAGGCACTTGTCCCCACTCGCTCGGCAAGACCAAACTGCACAGGCGCTCGTCGTCGGGCGTAATATTCTTCGCGCAATCGTGGAAAAGCGAAGCCGCAATCGCATTCCGTTCCAAAATCGGGAGTGCGCTACACCGTTTCGCCGCAACGAGTGCAACCCGCAAACTATGGGCTTTTCGTTCGGGCGTTTCCCCTGCTAACGCCAAATCGGCGTTTTCGATTTTATATAAACCGTTTTCGTTTATATACCCCGCAACGCTTTCGCCGACCAAACGCGAAATATCTTCTCCCGCTCCCGCCAACACACGGATTTGCGTAGAGGACACGTCCGCGCCGTTATAGGATATCACGGCGAAATCTTTTTTAAATTTTTCGTAAAACGCCGCGCGTTCTCTTTCCAGCCAATCCGCGTTTTCATTTCTCGCGCAAACGGCAAGCGTGACGTCGTTTAAAATACTTTCCGGGTTTTTCCAAGTAGGAAAATCGCGCAACATATCCGTCCCCACCAACCAAAAAAGCTGGGCAGAAGGATATTTTTCCTTAAAATGCCGACAGGTAAGGTAGGTATAACTCGTACCCTTTTGTCGTATTTCAAAATCGCAAACCTCCGCCTTTTCCACGCTTGCAAACGCCAAACGGCACATTTGCAAACGGTCTGCATCGGGCGCGAGTACTTTATACGGCTTATGCGGCGGCGCAAAAGCAGGCATAACGAGCAGCCGATCCAAGTTCAGCTCGCTAATCGCCCTTTCCGCCAAGCGGATATGCTCGCTATGCACGGGGTCAAACGACCCGCCGAAAATACCTATTTTCATTTTCCCGCTCCACCGTTTTTCTTTCATTATACTATATATTTTCGCGTTTTTCAAGTTTAGAGCGCCACTTTTTCGTCAAAAATACAAATATGAAAAAATCCGCTATCATTTCAGACGTCGTTTTTACGTTTTTCTTCGCTTGGCTGCTGACCTTGTGCATTTTTCGCTATTTACAAGTCCCTCTTACGCTCGCCCTTCTTTTGAGTGGGCTGTGCGGAATTCTATCCGCCCTTGCACTCGGCGCGTTTTTGCAAAGTAAGTTCCACAAACACTTTCTCAAACGCACGGACGCGGCGTTAAAAGACAAGCTCGCACTCCACCTTGCTCTTTTGAGCGACCAAGCGAAAACCGACCTGTTTTTCCAAGCGCTGACGATCAGCGACGGAGAAAATTCCGTTAAAAAATGCAGCAGCTTGCGCCTACAAACAAACGATTGCGTATATTTTTTACGTCTGCGCTTTTCCCCCGTAACCGCCGACGACGTCGCCACGATAACAAGAGTAAAAACACCACGCAAAAAAGTGCTTTTATGCCTGCAAATCGACGAACCCGCCCTTGCCCTTTGCCGCTCGTTTGAAGTGGAAGTGCAAACTGCCGAATGGTCGTTTGCCTTTCTCAAACAAAACAATTGCCTGCCTTTAACCTACTTAGGCGATTTTCCGCAAGCCCGCAAACAAAAGCGCCGCCTGCATTTGTGCTTTTCCAAAAAGAACGCCAAGCGATTTTTAGTAAGCGCCGTATTTATTTTATTGCTTTCGTTTTTTACGCCCTTTTCTTATTATTATTTAGCGTTTGGCTTTCTTTTATTGCTCACCGCGCTGTTTATTCGTATTTTTGGCTACGTTTAACTATGCAAAATAGAGCAAAACGCCCCACCCAGGTAAGCGATGACGTCACTTGCCAAGAGTGAATATTCCCCCGTTTTCTCCACCGCAAGCTCCGCCGCCTTCCCCGTCAAGTACGCCCCGACGCAAGTGGCGGTAAACGCCGAAAGTCCCGATGCACAAAGCCCCGTCACGACGCCCGCAAGCACGTCCCCGCTCCCTGCTTTGGCTTGACCGCATGTACCGCGGATATTCAAATAAACGCGCTCGCCGTCGGTGATAATACTCGCCGCGTTTTTCAAAATAACGGTTACATGATGCGTTTTCGCAAACACTTGCGGCGCAAAAAGTCCTTTTTCCAAAATACTTTGTACGCTTTCCCCCGATAAACGGGAAAATTCTTTGATATGCGGCGTTAAAACCACGTCGCATTTTTTATTTTGACAAACGGTAAGCAATTCTTCTTTTCCAAATTCCGCCCATGCGTTTAACGCGTCCGCGTCTAAAACGAGCTTGCCCTCGAAGTGTTCCAAAAGGTATTTTACACCCAAATATACGTCCAAGCTCACGCCCATCCCCGTACCGAACGCAATCGTATCGTAAACGAGTAATTCGCGCATTATATCTTCGTTAAACGCATACCTGCCCCCATCGTTTATACTTTTTAATAAACATTCCGGCATTTTTAAAGTAAACGCGGAAAGCAAATTTTTAGGCAGGTAAAGGGTGGTATACCCCGCTCCCGAGCGCATACACGCAAGCGTTGCAAGCTCTGCCGCACAAGACAGATACGCCGCGCCCGTATATTGCTCGCTCCCCGCCACGATCGCCGCTTTTCCAAAGCTTCCCTTATGCGTATTGCGTTTGCGCTTGGGTAATACCGCTTTCACAAATTCTTCCTCTATAATATGCGCGTAAGCAATTTCATCGCAGGGCAATTTTATCCCGATATCCGCGCACAACACTTCGCCCGCAAAGTCGATTCCGTCCCCCAAATATAACCCCGCCTTTTTCTCGCCGATTGCCAACGTAACGTCCGCACGAATAGCGGTATCTTCCACGCATCCGTTATCGCCGTTAACCCCAGAGGGAATATCCGCCGCCAGCACTTTTGCCCCGCTTTTTATAATATACTCCGCCAACTTTGTTTGATGGAGCGCGCCGCGAAAACCCGTGCCGAATAAACAGTCGATTATCAACGCATACCGCTTTTGCGTAGGAATTTCCGTATGCGTAACACCGCCCATTTGCGTCCAAAGCGCAAAATTTTCTTTACATAACGTCGAGCGAATTTCACCCACCGACAAACACTCCACCGCCACGCCGCTTTCCAACAGCAAACGCGCGCAAACGAATCCGTCCCCGCCGTTGTTGCCGCCGCCGCACACGCATAAAATTTCGCCGCCACGCGCCAAAGCAGCGGCTCGTTTGCACAAAGCCTGTCCCGCCCGCTCCATAAGCACGTGCGCAGGCACGCCTAAATTTTGAATGGTATACTCGTCCGCGGCGCGCATTTGCGCGTTCGTCAAAAGTAAATCAGCCATCTTTTTTCTCCGTCAAAATCGACACTTCCGCCGCTACAAATCGACGGTGTTCGCCGCCGATTTCCGCCCACAGTCCGCCTTCATCGTCCACGGACACGAGCGTTGCGCTTTGTCGCGTTTCCCCAACCATCAGCGTCGCTTTCTCGCCCAGCCAGCCTAAAAATTCTTCGTACCGTTCGTGCATATTGTCCGCGCATAAGTTATGGATCAGCACTTCGCGCACTTCTTCCACCGAAACGGCTTCCCCTAATTCCGCTTGCATAGTGGTTGCAATCGCACTCAACTCGTCCGGGAGCGAATTGCAAACGTTGAGCCCCACGCCCACGATAGAAGAAGAAATTCTATCCCCCGATAGGGCGTTTTCGATCAAAATCCCGCAAATCTTTTTCCCGTTTACGAACACGTCGTTCGGCCACTTGATTTTTGGCGTAAGCCCAAAAAATACGAGTGTTTGACACACCGCCGCCGCCGCGCCTTTCATAATTTCAAACGCCTTTTTCGTAGGAAAATTTGGATAAAACGTGAGTTTCGTCACGTACACGCCCCCGCCAAGCGAAGAAAAACTGCGTCCTTTCGTGCCACGTCCGCTTATTTGTTTGGTGGCGGAAATGATTAAATTTTTACCGTTTTTGCGCTGCAATTTCGCAAAATCGTTGGTAGAGTCTAACTCATCAAAATACACGCGTTCGTATGCGTTCAAATTTACGTTCATCTCGTACCTGCCCCCCTTGTTTTTACTCTTCCTCTACGTTTCCAAACGCCGAAATCGCCGCTTTTGCAACGTCTGCGCTAAACCCTTTTCCCAGTAAATACCGAAACGCTTTATATAGCGTTTCCCTATCGCAGGGCTTGTGTTTTAGATACTTTTCTAAAATATTTTTCGCCGCGTCCGCTTGCGTGCTTTCGTCTAAATTTTGCATAGCCGCGTAAATTTGTTCTTGCGACACGCCTTTGGCTTTGAGTTCCATCGCAATCAGCTTTTCGCCCTTTCGTTTGGCGGCAAACCCCACGTAATCGTTTGCGTATTCTTGATCGTTGACAAAATCGTATCCGCGGAGTTTTTCCAAAACGTACTCGATCACCGCAGGCAAATACCCTTTACCGCTTAAATACACCGACAACTGCTTTTCCGTTTTCTTGGTCGCGGAAAGAAAGTTTAAAGCCTTGTCAAACGCAACGTTTTTCTCGCTGTCCAGTTGCATTTGCGCAAGCTGATCGGGAGAAACGATCTTACCCACTTTCAAACGGTTTTTTACCGCCGTTTCCAACGTCAAACCGCAACAAAACCGACCGTCAATATACACGCTGCACCGCTTTTTATCTTTCACTTGCGGCACGATTTGCGTAATCTCGTTCAATCTTTCCACCCCCTTGTCCTCAAAAGCGTTTTTCCGTATTTATTCTACCACGAAACGCACAAATTGTCAATATATCGCCGTAAAATTTACTCCCCTTTTACGTCCAAACCCGCACGCATATAAATATATCGAAAAATTCTCTTAAATTTGGTTTACAATCCAAAAAAAATGTGATACAATACAAGTAAGCGTTCGTTATACAAACGAAATGAAAGGAGTATTACTATTTATGAAATTTTACACCGTAGATTTGCAAGGTTTCGAAGCGAAGTTGCCTATTTTGCCCCTGCCCAGCGGCATCAGCATCGCATTTTTCAATTTACACGGGGACAGCGAACTTACCGAGCATTGCGCAAAGAAACTCGCCCCCCACCTTTCCGATTGCGACGTTTTACTTACCGCAGAATCCAAAGGCTTACAGCTTTGCCATTGCGTTGCGCGCGAACTTGGCCAAAGATACTACGCCGTTGCCCGCAAGAGTAAAAAATTATATATGCAAGACGGAATCGAATTAAAAATCGAATCGTCCATTACAACGGGCAAAGAGCAAACGTTTTATCTTTCCAAACACGACGCCGACCTTTTGAAAGGTAAAAAAGTAGGCATCGTGGACGACGTAGTGTCCACCGGCGCGTCGCTCAAAGGTTTAGAAGCGCTTATTGAAAAAGCAGGCGGCACGGTGTATAAAAAAGCGTTCGTTTTGGCAGAAGCCGACGCGGCGAATAGAACGGACGTTATCTTCTTGGGCAGCATTCCCATTTTCGCTTAATTTTATCCATTTTAAGCAAAAACAACCGTTTTCGTTAAAATTATACGGCAACCTTTGTAAAAGGTTGTCGTTATTTTTTCATAAACACTTGCATTTTTCTTCTCTTTGCGTTATAATGATACTATCTATAGTATCCAACAAGGAGAAATTTTATGGATCGTAAAGATTTTGACTTAGATTATAATGATTTAGACGTGGGTTCTTCCAAACCCAAAACCATAGTCAAGAAAAAAGGCGGATTTTTAGGAAAACTCGTTGCGTTTTTACTTGGTATGATTATCGGCGCAATCGGTCTGGTCGGCGGCGTCATCGGCGGCGCGTACCTCGTACTTACGCGTGTTAAAATCAACGACGCAGTAAACAAAGTCGAAGGGCTTGCAGGTATCGAAATCCCGCTTGATAAGTACTTATCCGACGTTTACGCCAACCAAACGGTGCTCGATTTCGTTAAAGAAGTAGCAAAGGTTGCCGCAGACACGGCAAACGGAAACGGCACGCTGGGCGATTTCAACGCCATCTCCCCTGCCGTGGGTAGAGTGATCACAGGCGAAGGCGGTCTTTTGGAACTCTTGGCAAATTACGGCTTAAAATTAAACGCAAACGAAGTGATGAATAAATATCTCGTCAAAGGCGATAACGCCAGCGGCGAAGAAACCGATTATTTATTCGGCTATATCATGAGCGAAGTAAAAAATATGCCGCTTGATAGTATTTTAAAAGTAGCTGGTATGGAAGGCAACGCGCTGATTGATATTCTCGTTTACGGTATCGAAGACGAAGATTATACGCGCGACGAACAAGGCAATATCGTCATGAACGAAGGCAAAGAAGTGCTCACCATCGGCGGCGCAGGCGGCGCAGACTTAACCAACCGTATCTTAAAAGCCCCCGCAGGCAGCTTTATGAAATCGATGGGCTTTGAGGGCAACGACTTGCTTGATACGCTTATTTACGGTATCGAAGAGGAAGATTACACGGTTGTCGGCGACAAGAAAGTAATGAACCCCGGCAAAAAGCAACTCACGCTTGAAGAGCTTTTGGGCAGCGGTTTCGAAACGCGTTTAGACAAATTACCCATCGACGCACTTCTCGACGTAAAAACGGACGATTCGATGATGCTCGCGGTTGCGTACGGCTCGGCAAACCGCTACACCATCGACGGCGATACGGTCGTGATGAACCCGATCGAATACACGTTCAAAGACGGAGCGGTTTACGACGATAAAGACGTAGAATTAAAAGTGACGGTTGAAAAAGCCGACGTAAGCGAATTTACGTACCTGTTAACGTTTGGCGATGAAAGCAAACAATATATGAAATTAGAAAACGGTAAATATATCGCGTACGCATACGAAGAGCATACCGACGCGTATAAGCCCGTTTTATATCCGAAAAACACGGTAGGCGATTTACAAAAAGAAGACGGACTCTCTTCTCTCGTTGACGCCGTCACGCTCGCGGATATTTTGAATATCGAAAAGAACGACAACGACATGATGAGTTCCATCGCATTCGACGCAGACGGAAATGCGCGCACCATCGGCGATTTGAGAGAGAATCAAGCCGAAATCATCGACTCTATTACCCTTGCCGACGCGCTGGGTATCGACGAAAGCGAAGAAGGTATGATCCACTCGATCGCGTTCGATAAAGACGGAAACGCGCGTACACTTGGCGATTTCAAGGACGGAAAGAGTAAAGAAATATTCAATTCGATTACGATTGAAGACGCGCTCGACGTAAGTAGCGATTCGCACGCGGTTATCCAAGCCATTGCGTTTGATAAAGACGGAAACGCCCGTACGCTTGCCGATTTCGAAGGCTCGAAGAGCAATGCCATCATCAACTCCGTCACCCTTGCCGACGCACTTGGTATCCATCAAGAGGACGACGATATGATGAGCGCAATCGCATTCGATAAAGACGGTACTCCCCGCACCATCGGCGATTTCAGCGACTCGGATAAGCGAAATAGTATTATCCACGATATCGAGCTTACCAGCGTCATTAAAACGGATATAAACGAAGCGGACGCAGTTGTAAAATATATGCTGTACGGTAAAGAAGGCGTGCATTATGAAATCGGTGCGGACGGTCAGATCGTCTACCTTCTCAAACGCGTAGCTCTCTTCTACGATGAAGTAGGTAGAGTATATAAAGTATATAACGAATACGGCGAACAAATCGAAGACGCAACCGCGAACGACACGGCAAGCTATACACACCAAGGCAAAACGTACACGCTGATCGCAGACGATACGCTTGGCACGATGGAAACGACGGACGGAAACGAAGCGACGCTGTATTACGTAGAAAACGAATATTATCAACCGCACACCATCGGCGATATGCAAGACGGCGATTTGCTCACGAATATGAACCACCACTTAACGCTCGGCGATATGATGGACGTAAGCAACAACGACATTTTGCACACGCTGGGCGACGTATCCATCGACGATTTGCCGGGTGCAATCAACGACCTTACCATCGAAGACGTATTTGGCAAACATTTCTTATATAGAACGATGGATGAAAACGGCAATATCCAAAGCTATCATATCAAAGAAATCGACGGCGAAGAAGTGTTTGTTGACGATAGTGACGGTAACGAGAAAGTAATATCCGGCTTGACGCTCATTGACGTTAACAATAAGCCCCTCACGATGGATGAAAAAGACGAGGCGCTCACCGGCACTTGGAAATACTTATTACGTGATATAGAAACTGGCAAGATTCACCACGATTATACGTTGGTTAAATTAGATAACGCGACCAGTAACTTGACGCAGAACGTACAAGGTTCTCCCTTGTACGAGTTAAAACTCGACGGCATCGTCAACGATATCAGCTACGAAACTTTAGATAAACCGCTGATTACAGAATATCCGTCCACCGAGGAGACAATTCAAATCAACGGCGTGGACGTGACCGCACTCAACCGTTTCGACAGCCGTACGGCAGAAGAGATTGCGGCGGGAGATCCCGACGTCGCGACCATCGGCGACTTGACCGTTCCCGAACTGATGTCGTATATGAGCATCGTTCTCGATTTAATTCCATAAAACAACCCATAACACCCAACGAAGAGAGAAGTTTTTCGCTTCTCTCTTT
>JAZSMB010000130.1:0-4503 GCA_045535685.1 Candidatus Scatosoma sp. | reverse complement strand
GAAGTGGAGTTTTTTGGTTTATTTACTTTTAATTATTCGATTACGTCTAATATAAGCGGCTCGTCTTTGGGTGCATTTGCGCCGATTTTCGTTGCCGCAAGTAAGCGCTTTTCCGCCGCCGCAAACAACGCGGTATCGTTTGCGTATAACGTCGCAATCGTATCGCCGACCTTGACGAAGTCGCCCGTTTTTGCTTGCAAACGTATCCCCGCGGCAAAATCGATTTTATCTTCTTTCGTGTTTCTGCCCGCGCCGAGTAGCAAGCTCGCTACGCCGTACCCTTCGGTATCCACGCCCACGATATAACCGCTTTCAAGTGCTTGTACTATGTGCGTGTATTTTGCTTTTTCAAACTGATCCGGCGAGATAATATAACTTTCGTCGCCCCCTTGCGCCTTGACCATTTCCACGAGTTTTTTCAGCGCCGCACCCGACGAAATAGCGTCTTTTGCCATTTGTTCGCAGGTCGCGTAATCGCCCTTTTCCGCCAAGCACAAAATATGCGCCGACAACGCTACGCAAAGCTGCGTTAAATCGCTTGGACCTTCGCCTTTTAACGTTTCAATCGCCTCGATTACTTCTAAAGAATTACCGATTGCAGAGCCAAGCGGCCTATCCATGTCCGTGATGAGTGCTCTTACGCGCTTTCCTGCGCGTTTTCCGATCGCCACCATCCATTCGGCGAGTTCTCTACTCTTTTCGGGTGTTTTCATAAACGAACCGCTGCCCGTTTTTACGTCCAAAACGATGCAATCGTCGTCCGCGGCAAGTTTTTTACCCATAATGCTCGACACGATCAAAGGCAAGCTGTTGACCGTCGCCGTTACGTCGCGAAGTGCATATAAAAGCTTGTACGCAGGCGCAAGTTCGGCGTTTTGCCCAACGATGGCAATACCCGTTTGATTGACGATGGTTTTAAATTCTTCCATCGGCAAATCCGTTTTAAAACCTGGGATGGATTCTAACTTATCAATCGTACCGCCCGTATGTCCCAAACCGCGACCGCTCATTTTCGCTACGGCGACGCCTAAACTTGCTACGATGGGTGCGACGACTAAACTCGTTTTATCGCCTACGCCGCCCGTCGAATGTTTATCTACGCGTAAACCGTGAATATCGGATAAATCGAGCTTATCGCCCGAATCGCGTACGGCAAACGTGAGTGCCGTCGTTTCTTCTAAGTCCATTCCTTGAAAATAAATCGCCATACAAAGCGCGGACATTTGATAATCGGGGATTTTTCCCGTGCAATAGCCGTCGATGAGCCACCCAATTTCTTGCTCGCTCAATTTCCCGCCGTCACGCTTTTTTTGAATGATATCGTACATTCTCATAGCCGTATTTTTTACTCCAAATTATTTTTATCAAACGACAAAGGCAAAAGCTGGGATAACGTATATACAATCGGTTTGTCGGGCGTACCCAAAACTACGCGTAAGTTCCCATCGCAAAACTCGGCAAGTGCTTGACGGCAAACGCCACACGGCGCGCAAACGCCAGTAACCGTTTCGCCTTTTCCGCCTACGATCGCAATCGCCGTAAACGCGCGTTCGCCTTCGCTGACCGCCTTAAAAATTGCCGTGCGTTCTGCGCAATTCGTCACCGAATATGCCGCGTTTTCTACGTTACAACCCAAATACACTTTACCGCTTTTGCCAAGCAAAGCCGCGCCGACGCGAAAAGACGAGTACGGCGAATAGGAAAACTCTCTTGCGGAAATTGCTTGCAATAAAAGTTCGCGATCAGTCATGGATAATCTCCTTTAAAAAGCTCTTTCCGTACACTTGGTCGGTAGGTAAATCAAACCACGCAAGTACGGTTGCGCCGATGTCGGCAAAACTCGTTCTCGTGCCTAAATTAACGCCCGTTTTCAATTTCTTGCCATAGGCAAGCATGGGCGTATATTCTCTCGAATGGTCGGTGGACGCCGTCGCTGGATCGCAACCGTGGTCGGCGGTAATCATGAGCAAATCGTCCTCTTTCAAGCAGGGCAAAAAGCTTTCCAACCACAAATCGAAACGCGATAAAGCGCGCGCATACCCAGCCACGTCGTTTCTGTGGCCGTAAACCATATCGAAATCGACTAAATTGATGAAACACAAGCCGTTAAAATCGCGCTCGGCAATTTTCTTACTTGTTTCCATTCCGTTATCGTTGCCCGTGGTGGGATAACTCTCCGTCAATCCCTTGCCTGCGAAAATATCGTAAATTTTCCCTACTGAAATGACGTCGTAGCCGTTTTCTTTGAGTACGTCCAGCGCCGTCGTTGCGGGTGGAACCAACGAATAGTCGTGTCTGCGCGGGGTGCGCTTAAAGGGATACTCGCCGTTGAACGGACGGGCGATAATACGCCCAACCCCGTGTTCGCCTTGCAATAACTCGCGCGCGATTTTGCAATAGCGGTATAACTCTTCTACGGGTAGGATATCTTCGTGCGCGGCAATTTGGAATACGCTATCCGCCGAAGTATACACGATCAATTTACCCGTTTCCACGTGTTCTTGACCAAAGTCTTTGATTACTTCCGTACCCGAATACGGGCGGTTGCAAAGAACCCCTCTCCCCGTTGCTTTTTCAAAAGCGGAAATGACTTCTTGCGGGAAACCGTTTGGATAGGTGGGTAAAGGTTTTGGCGAATACACGCCGGCAATCTCCCAATGCCCGATCGTGGTGTCTTTTCCCTTTGAACTTTCCGCCATACGGGCATAGCAGGTACGAGGTGAATTGCTTTTTTCGCCGTTAACGCCGTCAATGTTAAACAGCCCTAACTTTGTTAAAGTAGGGCAAGAAAATTCTGGGTGTTTGGATATGGACGCGAGCGTATTGCTACCCGCGTCGCCCCATAAAGCAGCGTCGGGCATTTCGCCGATACCCACGCTGTCGAGTACGATTAAAAACGCACGTTTTGCCATAGCGTTCTCCTAATTTTATTCTTCTGCGATGGTGAGTGCAATCTCCATCATTTTCGTAAACGAAATTTGTCTTTCTTCCGCCGTCGTATTTTCTTCGGGATATACGAACGAGTCGCTGACCGTACAAATACAAAGTGCTTTTTTGCCTGCGCGAGCGGCGTTACAGTACAGCGCAGCCGATTCCATTTCTACGCCAAGTACGCCCATTTTCGCCCATTGCATACCCGAGTTTGCGTCGTCGTAGAACATATCCGAGGATAAAATATTCCCCACGCGGTAATTTACGCCCATCTTATCACATTCTTCCGCGGCGCGGCGAACCATATTAAAATCGGCAATCGGGCAGAACGTACCGGGTAAATTGTATTGCGAGGCGTAGTTGCCGTTGGTACAAGCCCCCATCGCGATTACGATGTCGCGTGCGTGGAGTTCAGGTACGAACGAACCGCAAGAACCAACGCGAATGATCGATTCTACGCCGTAGAAGTTAAACAGCTCGTACGAATAGATGCCGATAGACGGTTGTCCCATACCGGACGCCATAACGGATACTCTTTTCCCTTTATAATAACCCGTATAGCCTTGTACGCCGCGCACGTTATTAACGAGCACCGCGTTTTCTAAATACGTTTCAGCGATAAATTTTGCGCGGAGCGGATCGCCCGGCATCAAAACGGTTTTTGCAAAATCTCCGACTTTTGCGGAAATGTGAGGGGTAGGTACTGACATAATCGTTTTCTCCTTCATTTTACCTTAATTTTATCTTAATATCCTTTGCCTTCCACGCCTTGAACGGCTTTTACCACGCGGCTTGTACCCAAACGCGCCGCGCCGTTGTCCAAAAAGCTTTGTGCGTCTTCCAAGCCAGAAATACCGCCCGCCGCTTTTACGAGCACGTTTTCGCCTACGTTTTTACGCATCAAGATAACGTCCTCAAGCGTTGCGCCTGCCGTGGAAAAACCCGTGGAAGTTTTGATATAATCTGCGCCTGCGTCCGTGACGATTTTGCACATGCGCAATTTTTCCTCTTCGGTCAAAAGGCAAGTTTCAATGATGACTTTGAGTACTTTATCGCCGCACGCCGCTTTGATTTGGCGTATTTCATCGCATACCTGGGTATCTTGTCCCGCTTTTAACGCGCCGATATTGATGACCATATCGATCTCGTCAGCGCCGCCTGCGATTGCGTCTTTCGTTTCGAAAACTTTGACCGCGGTCGTGTTGTAGCCGTTGGGAAAACCGATCACCGTGCACAGCTTCAGATTATCGCCCACATAACGCTTTGCGCCGGCCAGATGAGCTGAAGGAATACATACCGAAGCACAGGAATAGCGCATGCCCTGATCGCAGAGCGTCCTGATCTCCTGGGCGCTGCAGTCCTGCCGCAGCAATGTATGGTCGCATTTTGTAAGGATTTCTCTTATATCCATATCCGTCACTCCTTTGGCATATGATAACACATAGCTTTCTGTTTTCCAAGTAAACTTTTACAAGAGGTGTCGCAATGGATGAGCTTTTCTGCCGCAATATTGTTGAACTAAGTCGGATCGTAGCCATGTCGTTCTGTGAGCCAAGGAGTTGTGTGATGAAA
>JAZSMB010000133.1:0-2189 GCA_045535685.1 Candidatus Scatosoma sp. | reverse complement strand
ATTGATACTGAGCAAAATCGGACACGAAATAGCGACCGCTGTGTTTTTCTAACTTGCATTCAAACCCCTGCAACGCACGGCGCAAATTATTGATAAAGGCGTTTTCGAAAAAGCCTTTGTTTTTTCCCTTTAACCAAATTTCAGAATAGCGAATGATAATAACTTGTTTCATATAATTTCCCTGACCATTTATTGCATACGGCGCTTTAAGTCACGCCCGATTTCATTTAAAATTTGCGCCGCTTGCAGTATTTCTTCTTCACTCGTTTCGTTTGAAAAACTCAAACGCAGCGTACCGTCCGCCACTTTTGTATCGTAGCCGCAAGCAAGCACCACTTTGTTATAGCGCGTTTTTGCATTGGACGAGCAAGCCGAGCCCGTGCCAACGATCAAACCCTTGTCGTTTGCCATGTGCAAAAGCACTTCTCCGCGCAAACCCACGGCGGAAACGGTTAAAATGTACGGCGTGCCGTTTTCGCCCGATAAACGCGTATATACGTCTTTATCCAAAAGCGACCAAAGTTGTTCTCGATATCCACTCAACCGCGCGTAATCGGCTGTAAGAGATGCAAATTTTTGCTCGGCGGCGTACTCGAATTGTTTAATCCCAAATACGTTCTCCGTACCGCTACGTTTCCCGTTTTCCTGACCGCCGCCATACAGATACGGCGGTAATACCAGCGATTTCCGCTTAACAAGCGCGCCAACGCCTTTTAATCCGCCGATTTTGTGCGCGCTTATCGAGTATAAATCCACTTCTTTACTCAGCTTATACAAAATTTTCGCATACGCCTGCACGCCGTCGCTATGAAAAATAACGCGTGGATTTTTTTGTTTAACGCGCTTTGCAATCGCGTTTATATCGTTGATTGCGCCCATTTCGTTGTTGACGTGCATAATCGATACGAAGGAAGTTTTTTCATCGACCAAATCGATGAGTTTATCCACGTCCACTCTGCCGTCTGAAAGTAGCGGCGCGTAGCGCGTTTCGAGAACGCCGCGTTTTTTCAGTTCGTCAAAACAAACGGCAACGGCGGAGTGTTCGCCTGCGCTCGTAATCGCATTCCCGCGGCGGGCAAACGAAAAAATGGCTTGGTTGTCCGATTCCGTTCCGCAAGAAGTGAACACCAGTTCGAATTCTCGCTCGTCCGCAATTTTGGAAAGCAAAAACGAGCGCGCTTTTTTCAGCTCGCCGACCAGCCCAAATCCTTCTTTGTATAAAGCGGACGGATTGTAAAATTGTTCACGCGCAAACACACACGCCTTGTCAAACGCAACCGCGTTTGGCTGTGTCGTAGCCGCGTTGTCCAAATAAATACTCATCTTTGTTTCTTTTCTTGTGCAACGTAATCTCTATCCAATACGCCGCGACGGGTAAACTGCAAAATATGCGTCAATAATTCTTCTCTACATTCGAGAATGAATAACTTTTTACCTTCGTGCGCAGCCAAAACGTACATAAAAAATTTACCTTCTGCCGCTATGTGGTTGGACGTGCAAACAACCAAAGTGGTAGCAGGATCGCGGTGCAAACTGCCAAACGATTCGCAATCGACGTCGCCGATTTGTTGGATGTCCTCGCAATTGATATTGGCAACTAATTTATGACGGCGGTTGCCTACTACTTTAGAAATGCGCAAATCGCCGCTGACGAATAAATAATCGTAGCTAACGTTTAAGCGTGCTTTCCATTTGGTCAACAAAAACCAAATACCGATAAAAATCGCAGCTTGTAAAAACAACAAAAAGCACATTGCTTGCACTTCGGCGTGCACCGCTTCGTTGGTGGACTCGCCGGGAATCATATATAAACCGCATACGGCAAAGAACCCTGCTAACAGCAAACAAATAATCGAAATAACGTGCAATATTGCATATTTTTTAGACGAGCGCGCCGCGTTTTGATCCACGGCGCTTTCTTCGTACATTACTTCCATCTTTTTCCCTCTATATCTTAAATTTCAAGCGTGCCTTCGTAAACGGTTTTTACGTTGCCCATAAGTTCTACGTCGCCGTCTACGTGATAATTTACCGTCAAATCGCCGCCGCGCAGTTTTACCGTCACGTTGGTATCTTGTTCGCAATACCCCGCGAGCCTTGCCGCAAACACCGCCGCACAGGCACCCGTACCGCACGCCCAACTTTCACCGCTACCTCGTTACCAAACGCGCATTTTTAACGTTACTTTA
>JAZSMB010000032.1:0-3503 GCA_045535685.1 Candidatus Scatosoma sp. | reverse complement strand
GATTTTTTCACCGTTTTCCAAAGCCTTACCGTTTACCTTCCAGCTCGCTTGCGCTCTATCGAGCATATGTGCTTGTTCCGCAACCGTCAGCTTATCGCGCGAAAGCGTTTCCGTCATCGCAAGGTGCGTAGGCTTGAAGGTCAAGTCGTCCGTTTTACTGAAGTTCGTTACGTTAAAGTTCAGCTCGTAAACCCCTTCCATATTATCGAAAACTTCAATCTTCGGACGGTAATCGTTTCTCTCCACGTCCGTCCAAAGGTACGCTTGCGTGTAGTCGATAACGTTTTCCATTCTCGCAACGCCTGCGCCCTGCTTTCTCGGCGAGTAAGGTAAGCCGTCCTGATCGTATACCGTACCTGCCGTACTCATCGTAAGCTGCATTGCAAGACGGTTGACAATCACCGCTTCCCCCACCTTATCTTCGTCGGGAAGATTTTTATTAAATTCTTCTAAAAGGAAGTCTACCAGTTCCCCACGGTCTTTTTCAATATAGCTACGGATAAGCGCCATAAAGCCTGCCATGTTCGGCGACGCCATCGACGTACCGCTTTGTTCGCCGTAACCGCCGGGTACGGCAGAAGTAATTTCCCCGCCGTGCGCCGTGATTTCCGGCTTCAATTTCAAATCGTGCGTAGGTCCCCAAGAGGAGAATTCACTCATGAAAGGACCTGCCGTGTAAGCCGCGCTCAATTCAATCGTACCCACACGGTTGGTCTTGCCTGCCGCGAGCTCGTCTTTCGAGTAGCTTTGTACCTGTGCTAACGCCGCGCCCGCGTTCATCGTAATGGATACGGCAGGAATCGGGTTGTCGATTTCACCAAGGTTCATACGGATAACGCCTGCAACGTTGTTGTATACGATGATACCAGCCGCGCCCATCTTCATTGCAACTTCCACTTTCTTTTGGAAGGTAGCGTCACCACGTTTTACGACCGCGATTCTGTTCAAGTTGTTGCCGTTCGCATCCACAAACAAGCTTCTTACCGACGAACCGTAGTCCGTCGAGTCCCCAACGCCGGGCACGAGCACGTATTCAAACGTCGTCTTGCCGTAGCGCTTATACATATCGTTCACGAAATCGTACGGGTTGCCGTCGATGTCGCGGGATTCTTCATAGAATACAACCGATTCACGGTTGGGGTCTCCAACGTTCGCTCTTACGTAAGGCGCTTGCTGACCGTTGATACTTGCAACGGAGAGCGCCGCAGCGAAGGTGGAGGGCGAGCCTACCGTACCCGAGTCGGGGTTGGTTGCAAGGTTCGTACCGTAAACGCCGCCGTAGCCCGCGCTATAATCGTTGCTCGCCGCACAGATCAAGCTAATCCCCTTGTCTTGGATACTTTCGTATACGCTATTGAGCATTTTCCCTTCATCGTCGCCGTCGTTCGTCGTCGTGAAGCCGCAAGAGGTACCGAGTGACATATTGATAACGTCAACGCCGAGTTTCACGCAATCTTCAAGCGCCGCAACAATGTCTTCCGCAACCGCGCCGCCAATATCGGGGTCGTCAAGATCGTCCGTGAATACTTTACAAATAACGAGTTGACAATCGGGTACAACCCCCTCAAAAGGAATGTCGATATGATTGCCGTCCGCGTCGGTGTAGCCGCCTTCGTCATAACCGCCGATAATACCCGCAACGTGCGTACCGTGGTTGGAATAAGAAGGATATACGTCGGGATCGTCGTCCGCATAGTCATACGCGAAAGGCACTTTGTTGCTAATAAATACGTCGCCTACCGTCAACGCCCCAGAGCGATCTTCCGCCACCAAGTTCTTCGAAGAGAGCATTTGCGCCACGTATTCTTCCGACCACGCATAATCGACGCCTTCCGTCTTGAAATCTTGGAACGCCGCGTGGGTGTAGTCCAAACCGGTGTCAAGTACGGCAACGACCATTTCCGAGCCGTATTTTTCCGCGTACTTGGGAGAATCGTAAATACCGGTATCGTATACCTGCGTGGTGTTGAACGTAACGCCGCCCGACGTTACCGCCGCCGTTTTCGGCGCCGAATAGCTCGTCGTAATGACAACGCTGTCCACGCCCGACATCTTCTTAATGTCGGAAACGTACTTCGTATTGACTTCGATCGCAACCGCGTTCAATACGGTGTTATAACGGTGTTCCAAGGAATAAGGAATACCCGTCTTTTTAAGCTTTGTCAAAAACGCGTCCTGTTCGTCGGCAATTTCTGCCGCCGCGAGATCGCCCGACCACGAATCTATGTATTCGGTAACGTCCCCCTTCGCGCGCTTAATCAAAGGTTTGCCGTCCAACGTGACCATAACGGTGCGCGTTTCGTATTGAGGCGCGACGTCTTCGTTCTTGATTACGTTGGAATTGAAATTCTCCTCTCGGAGCTTGGACGTATCATATTGCCCCGTCACGTTCTTAAACGTCACGTCTGCCGCGCTTGTTGCAGCCGAATCCAATACAGAGCCATCCGCATCCTTCCAACGCAACGCGCCTTCAATCGCGACCGTGGACAGCATCATTGCGGAAAGTGCTCCGCAAAGAATACGCTTTGTCGTTTTCTTCATATAGCCTCCCGAGCTAAAATCAGCCCTTCTTAATGTTTCTCTATGTTTGTTAAGGGGTTTGCTTTTTCTTTCAACTTTTCTTGAAGAGCCCCTATTCTTCCATACTATATCATTTTACACTTTTTTCGCGCATATGTCAAGATTTTTTTCGTCATATTATATAGGTACTATATAATTTTTTCAAAGAATATAGGTCAAATATTTCCAAACGCAAAAAAACGCCCCAGTAAGGGACGTTTTTGCTAAATTTTTTCGTTGTTTAATCTTCGTAGCCGCACACCGTTTGAAAAACCGTCTGCGCGTACACTCTCGCCATAAAATCGTTGGGATGATTGACGTTGTTGCCCGTCATATCGTAATAGCGTTTCTTTTCCAAAATTGCCTGATGCATGGACGTGACGGGAGCAAGACAAATCTTCGCATCTCCCCTGCTTTGGTATTCCGCAATCAACTTTTTATATTCCGCTTCAAAGGCGTATTGTTCTCTATAAAAGCCTGCCACTTCTTGATTGGGTAACATCGTAGAAACCAAGCAAATTTCCACGTTTGGATTGCGTTCTTTGATAGCGTCGATCATCTTTTTGATTTGCCATGCGTGCGTACTCGGCGACAAGGATCCATCGTTCATACCAAACCCAATAAATACCGCGTCCGCATTATGCGCGAGCACTTTTTCTTCTAAATTGTCTATGCCGTTTTGGCTCGTCCAACCGCCCACCGCAGTATTGACGTATTCAGCGTTTGTCGCTCCGTATTTCTTCACCAAGCTATCAAACACCATTTTTGACCATATATCCGCGTGAGGCGCATAGTCGACAAAACCGCTTGAATTCGCCCCAACCGTAATGGAATCCCCATAAAAAAGGATTTTTACAGGTTCATTATTTTGTAGCTTTGCAAGGGTAGACGAGAAGGCTTCCTTTTGGCAATTCGGCTTTTCAACGCATACCTGCCCCCTATGT
>JAZSMB010000196.1:0-5521 GCA_045535685.1 Candidatus Scatosoma sp. | reverse complement strand
TGGGCGATACCGGCTCACTTTCCCTTGGCGGATTTATTTCTTGCGTATGTTGTTTCACGGGAAACGCTTTATACGTTGTCGTAGTGGGTTTGGTATTCGTTTTTTCCGTCATAAGCGTGGTCATGCAGGTCATATATTATAAGGCGAGCAAGGGCAAGCGCATTTTTTTGATGTCGCCCATTCATCATCATTTCCAAAAGAAAGGGTATTCGGAAAGTAAAATTTCGTATGCGTACGCGATCATTACGACGTTGCTTGGTATAGCGGTGCTTGCGTTTGCACTCTAAACACTTGATTAAAAGGAGTTTTTTATGTATCCTGCCAAACAAACTTTTTTCATTTTAGGGCTTTCCAAATCGGGTAAAGCGGCGGCGGAATTTTTACTGGCGCGCGGCGCAACCGTTTATATTTACGACGACATACAAAACGAACGCATCGAAAAGACGGCGCAAGCGTTAGAAGAGCTGGGCGCAAAGCGCGTAGCAAGCGAGCAGGTGGCAAAAATTGCCGAGCGTTGCGATATTTTGGTGTTAAGCCCGGGGATTCCCGTCGATCATCCGCTTGCGGTGTCGTTTAAACGCAGCGGTCGGGCGGTCGTAGGGGAAACGGAGCTTGCCGCGCGGTATATGACGTGTCCGATCATTGCAATTACGGGCACAAACGGCAAAACGACCACGGTATCCTTGCTCACCGAAGTGCTAAACGCAGGCGGCTATACGGCGCACGCTTGCGGCAACGTGGGCACGCCCATGCTCGAATATGCTCATTTACCGCAAGACGCGGTGGCGGTTGCGGAAATTTCTTCTTTTCAGCTGGAAACGCTCACTTCCCTTCGTCCGCATATCGCAATCGTGCTCAATATCACCGAGGACCATCTAAACCGCCATTATAATATGGAAAATTACGTATTTTTGAAATCCAAACTCTTAAAACGGAGTACGGAAGCGGAATACGCGGTGCTCAACTACGACGATAAACGGGTGCGCGCGTTTGCGGAAACGACCAAGGCACGAACGCTGTTTTTCTCGGTGCGCGAAAAGGTCAACGGCGCGTATTATCAAAACGGTGACTTGTATTTTGGCGAAGAAAAACTGCTTTCCGAAAAC
Source organism: Candidatus Scatosoma sp. (assembly GCA_045535685.1). Lineage (GTDB taxonomy): Bacteria > Bacillota > Clostridia > Christensenellales > Borkfalkiaceae > Scatosoma. Next base: position 4,415 of record JAZSMB010000196.1, on the reverse strand, counting down.
GAGCTTTCCATCGGCGGCTTACATAACGTCCAAAATGCACTCGCAACGATCGCAGCGGCGAAACTCATGGGGGTATCCTCGCAAAATATCGTCCGTGCGCTCACTTCGTTTAAGGGAGTAAAACACCGCATCGAAGAAGTAGGCATCGTATCTGGGGTAAAATACGTGGACGATTCAAAGGGTACGAACGTCGACGCGACGATCAAAGCGGTTGCGTGCATGAAAGGGGAAACGATCTTGCTTTTGGGCGGTAAGGATAAGGGGTACGCATATGCGCCGCTATTTACCGCGCTAAAAAACTCGCCCGTCGTGCACGCCGTTTTATACGGCGAAAATCGCTATACTTTGCTGAAATGCGCACGCGAACAAGGGTTCGATCAGCTTACCGTTTGTCCGCGTTTTACCCAAGCGGTGTTTATAGCAAAAATGCTCGCCACGCAAGGGCAAATCGTGCTTTTAAGCCCTGCCAGCGCAAGTTTTGACGAGTTTACAAGCTACGAAGAAAGGGGGGATACGTTTGTCCAAATCGTCCAAAAGTTCCAACAAGAAACCGACCGTTGCGCGCAACAAACTGCGGAAATTGCCGCAAGCGAAAGCGCAAGTGAAACCGCAGACGAACAGTCAACGGAATATATTAACGAACAGCCCGACGATTTCGCCATTATCCAACGAAACGAAGAGGAAATCGAATAATCCCCGCGGCGATATTTGGATACTAATTTTAACGGCGCTCCTATCGGCGTTTGGCGTACTCGCCGTGTATTCCGCAAGCGGTTATACCGCGGAGAAACAGTACGGCGATAGCTTGTATTTCGTTAAAAAACAGGCGATCGGCTGGGTACTCGGTATCGTCGCAATGCTCTTTTGCGGTAAGATCAACGTACGTAAACTCAAGGGCAAAAAAGCGCGGTGGATTTGCCTGATCGTACCCATCGTACTGCTTGCGCTCGTATTCGTTCCCGGGCTGGGCAAAACCAACTACGGCGCAACCCGTTGGATCGGCGTAGGCGGAGTAACGTTACAACCGTCCGAACTTGCCAAATACGGTTTCGTAATATTCGCCTCGGCGTATATGTCGGAAAACATGGACAAAATGCGCACGTTCAAAGGCGTTTTACCCGTTTTAACGGCAGGGAGCGTTATTTGCGGTTTGATTATCATCGAGCCGAATATGTCCGTGACGATGTGCGTGGCGCTTTTGATGCTTGCTATGCTGTTTGCAGGCGGAATGAAAATCAAGCACTTTCTATGGATTTTTCTGCCCGTGCTTGCACTCGTTCCAGCGCTCATTATTGCCGAGCCGTACCGCCTTTCCCGCTTATCCGCATTCTTAGACCCGTGGGAAAGCCCGAAAGGGGAAGGGTATCAACTTATTCAATCGCTGTACGCGCTGGGCAACGGCGGTTGGTTTGGTACGGGGCTTTTCAAATCCCGACAAAAATACCGCTTTTTACCGTTTGCGAAAAGCGATTTTATCCTTTCGATTATCGGCGAAGAGCTGGGTTTTATCGGTATCGTAGTATTGTTTGCCGTCAGCGAGTTGCTCATCTTTCGCGGTATCAAAGCGGCGAAAAACGCAGACGATTTTTTCTCGTTCTTGCTCGCAATCGGCATTACGCTCGTTTACGGCATACAAACGGTAATCAACGCACTCGTGGTCAGCGGCAGTATTCCTCCCACGGGCTTACCTTTACCGCTCGTGAGTTCGGGCAATACTTCGCTAATTATCACGATGGCGTCGCAAGGAATATTATATTCGGTATCGCGCAAAGGCACAAAGAAGAGTAAAAAATTCATACAATAAAGCATAAGGAGCTTTAACGTATGGATACATTTGTAATAGACGGTGGGCGGCGGCTCTACGGCGATATAACCGTGCAAAAGGCAAAAAATACGGTTTTACCGCTCTTGGCGGCGTCCGTACTCACCGATGAACAAGTTACGATAAGAGGAGTGCCGACCATCACCGACGTGGAAAATATGCTACGGATACTTACCGAAGTCGGTTGTAAAATCAAACGGCAAAACGGTTATGCCGTCATCGACAGCTCCAACGCAGTTTCTCACGAAATCCCTCCGCGGCTTACGAAGGAACTGCGTTCTTCCGTTTTTATGTTGGGGTCGGTTCTTACCCGTTTCCGCCGCGCGAGAATTTCCTATCCCGGCGGTTGCGATATCGGGCTTCGACCGATCGATTTACATCTTTCCGGCTTAAAACGGTTGGGCGTAAAAATCACGGAAGAGGGCGGATATATCGATTGCGAAGCGGATATTTTACGCGGCGCGGAAATTTTACTCGATTTCCCGAGTGTCGGCGCAACCGAAAATATCATACTCGCCGCAGTCAAAGCGGAAGGAATGACGGTTATCCGCAACGCCGCTAAAGAACCGGAAATCGTCGATTTGCAAAACTTCCTCAACGCAATGGGCGCGAAAGTGCGTGGCGCGGGCGGCGGCACGATTATTATCGAGGGCGTCAAACGCTTGCACGGAGTAGATTATACGCCCATCGGAGACAGAATCGAAGGGGGTACTTACCTCATCGCGGGGGCGATTTGCGGGGGAGAAGTGGCGATAAACGGCGTTTTCCCCGAAAATATTGCGGCGCTTTTACATAAATTGCGTGAAAACGGTTGCAAAATACATATAAAAAATGATAAAATAATATTGCAAAGCACAGGTTCTTTGCATGCGGCGAATTTGGTGGAAACGATGCCGTTCCCCGGTTTTCCCACCGATATGCAAGCGCAATACGCAACGCTTTGCGCTACGGCGAAAGGTACGACGGTAATCGTTGAGAACTTATTTGAAACGCGGTATAAATACGCAGGCGAATTAAAACGCATGGGCGCGGATATCACCGTGCGGGATAGAACGGCGATTATTCGCGGCGTAGAAAAACTGCACGGCGCACGCGTGACGGCAAGCGATTTACGCGGCGGCGCGGCACTCGTTTTGGCGGCGCTTGGCGCAGAGGGGCAAAGCACGGTTATCGACTTATCGCACGTGGATAGAGGGTACGCCGATTTCGAATATAAACTCAAAAAATTAGGCGCAAAAATCCGTCGCGTGCGGATATGACGAACGACAAAAAAACAAACTACGAAAGAGGGAATAAAAATGCACAAAAAAAACGCTTTGGTTATCATTTTAACCTGTCTGCTGTTTTTCTCGGCTGTCACGCTCGGGGTATCGACGGTGTATCGCGTGAATGCGGTTACGGTCAACGCGCCCGTCGTGTCGGAAGTTGCGAAAGCGGAAGCGGACGAACTGCAAACGCGCTTACAAGCCGCGTACGATAAACAAAGCATTTTTACCGCCGACGATACGCTTGCAAAGCAAATCGTTGACGACTTCCCGTATTTCCGTATCACAAACTTTGAAAAGGCGTATCCCAACCGTTTGATTATTACCGTCAGCGAAGACGCGGAAGTGTACGCCGCTTTGGTAGAAAATACGCAAACGTATTATATTTTAAGTGCAAACGGCACGGTGTTAGGGGTTAGAGAAAGCCTTACCAACCGTTCGGACGGCGCGGATAATCTACTCATCAATGGTTTGCATATCGAAAGCGGCGAAAAGGGCGAACTTTTACAAGGCGATGACGATATCGAATTCCTGTTTGCCTTCTTAGGCAAAGTATCCGAACGTTTGGAAGGGATACGTAGAAACGTTATTCAAATAGAAGTATTACGCTTGGCGTCTGCAAGAGAAGAAACGGTTTATAAACTTTGTATGCGCGAGGGAGTAAACGTGTATATCCGTAACCCGTACGAAATGGCTGGAGATAAGGTAGAAACGGCAATCGACAAATACCTGTCCCTCTCCTCCGAGCAACGGTTGAAAGGAATGATTATGGTTTCGGACACGGACGGCGCGGTAATTTGCGCGTACAGTTCGCTTGATACGCTTTCTTAATCAAAAAATAGAAGAAACAAGCAAAAAACACGTACCTGGTGCGTGTTTTTTTTATTTCAACCATTGACAATGCCATATAAATAGTGTATAATAATAGAAAGGTTTATTTTGTCATAAATCACACGTACGGAGCGGATAAAGGTTATGAGAAACGAAAGCGTCGCAATTTTAGACGTACGGTCGTACGAAGTAGTGTTTTTCCTTGGCTCAAAAGGAGTAAACGATACCTTCGTGTTCTACGGCTCGCATACGGAAAAATACGAAGGATTTTCAACGGAAGGCTTTTTTGACGAAGAGTCGTTCCGTCGTGCCGTCGTTGCCGCAATCACCTCCGTTCGACAAAATTACGGCGGGGTTATCGGCGAAATCTACGTAGGCGTACCCTCGTCGTTTATTTCTTTGCGTACGAAAGGGCACACCATCTCGTTCGCCTCTAAACGTAAAATCAACGCAGGGGATATCGAGGCGTTATACGAAAGCGGAAGAAACGAGTGGTT